>CAUZVL010000046.1:0-7472 GCA_963583355.1 Candidatus Thalassarchaeaceae archaeon | reverse complement strand
TAGCAGATGGTTCGACCGCAATCGTAGGTGTTTCTCTGACCAATGATGGTAATGGAGATGATACGATTTTCATCACTCCAAGTTTGAGCGTTGATTGTGTCGACGATGGTTGGGCTGTGACTCCACCATCTGAAAACCGAACCGTTGGACCAGGCGTTACTTTGACCCAATCATTTACTGTTAAAGCACCGAGTAATGGAAGTGAAACAACTTGCACTGTAGGATTCTCGGTTGAATCCGAAGGGCCACATGACATCTTAACCGATTCTACAGAGGTAATGATTTCAGTTGCAACCTTGTCTTTTGATACCAATGGATTCAGACCTTTGGAAGCAGATGCAGCAGCCAATGAAGCTGGAACCATTAGAATTGCAATCAAGAACGATGGTTTCCTAACCGCTAGCGATGTCATCGTCTATTTGGTCGGAACTGGTGATACAGAATTCCAAGGGGAGCCGGTTACGATCACCGTTCCAGCTCAAGGCTCGGCATATGCGGAATTCGCTTATGAAGGACTCAATACCGGAACCCAGAGATTTGAGGTAAGAATGGAATCGATTGGCACACCTACGGACAGTACAGATGCTGATCATAAGATTAATTTCGACATTAGATTCTCTAGTATGTCCGAGGGCGAAGAATCATCTTATGTTCTCTTTGTAGTTATTATTTTGGCAGCAGGAGTTCTATTCGGTGGTTATAAAGTCGCAAGGAAGGGCTCGAGCGGCCGATTCTGATTAGGCTATTTGACCATACAGGTTCAAGCATAATAGGTGGCACCGCCACTATATGTGGGATGAGCGTCAGCTCGATGGGGTTGAATTCATCCCAGAACCGACCGATTATCAAATTGTATCGGCTGCTGACCCTACAACTATTGGCCATCAAGAAGGCTGGCGCAGCGAAGTTTTAGGTTGGGCTCCAGAGCCGATTAGTGTGATTCCAAGACGCTCACAATCAGGTAAAAAAGTTCTAAATGTCGGGATAATGCTTCTATTTGTTCTGGTGATGTGGGCGGTTTGGCGGTCTCAATTTTTGATACTCGAAATATCCCCTCAATCATCTGAATGGGCATTCGACAATTCGGGAGCTCGATCGTTACAGTCTGCTGGTTTGAGTGGAGATGGAATAAGGGTCTGTATGGTAGATACTGGAATAGATACGTCACATCCCGATTTTAACGGCTTGGAATTGGTTTTCCATGACTTTCTTTCCGAAGGTAATGAACCAATCGATTATGGTGGCTTAGCTCATGGTACAATGATGGCTGGTATTTTAGTCGCAAATGGGCAACTAAAAGGTGTTGCACCCAATGTAGTTCTAGGAATGGCTGCGGCTTTGGGCGAAGACGCTGAAGGCGAGAATAGTGGCAATGAAAGACTGGTGGCTGACGCGATCGAATGGTGCTGGAAATCGTTTAGAGCAGACATCATTTCTCTTTCACTAGGCGGTATCCCCGATCCCAATTCATCACTGGAAGGGCCTTCTTCGAGTGCGGTCCGTCAAGCGCTTGATAATGGCGTATTTGTGGTTGCAGCAGCGGGTAATGATGGTGGCGATGAAGACGATGGTAGGGTTGCTTCCCCTTCTAATGTAAGGGAGGTAATCTCGGTTGGGGCGCTCGATAATATGAATTTAATTTGGGAAGGGTCCTCGATGGGTTCTGGAATTGACAACGCCGGAGATCCAGAAACCGATCCTCATCAAAAGCCCGAAATCTCAGCCCCTGGAGTCGGAATATTATCGACAGGCCCCGGAGGCCAATATTACACTTCGACCGGTACTTCGGACTCAACTGTCTTTGTGGCTGGAATACTTGCATTGATTCTCGAGGCTGAACCTCAATTAGCAAATAGCCCGGATACAACTTGCATTGAATTGGTTAAAGTAGCATTGAAAAACTCAGCAGTGCCTCTTTTAGATGGTGTTTCTCACCATCCGTCTTGGGGCTATGGTGCGTTGGATGGTATGGCTTGGCTTGATGAAATTCAAGCCTTGGGCTCTTGCGAATAGGTGATATTATTTTACTTAAGTGATATTTTGATATATTTTCAGGCCAGAATATGTGGTACTATTTGCCCAAAGTGATATTCTCCAATTGACATTCTTCCAAATCAGTTAAGGGGGTCGCACTTTTGGCAAAAGATGCGAGGAGTGTAATATGTCTTTCAACAACACTAGCAAGAGCTTAACTTTGGTCAGTATCTTTTTGCTGTCCCTATTTTCTGCAATGATTACGATACCAATCGTTTCTGCGGTCAACGAAACCACTAGTGGAACCATCGTTGGAACCGAAACCTGGACCGGTGTAATGAATTTGAACGGTGATATTTATGTTGCTGGCGGTGCTAAGTTGATCATCAATGCGGGTACTACCATTAATCTCCCTGCAAATGGAAGTATCCAAGTGGCCGGTTCGATCTGCGCCGGTGATTCTACTTGTGGTGCATCTCAGGCTTCAACTGGAAGTCCGGTACGCTTCAAATGGGCTGACGCGCCAACAGCTGGTGAAAACGAAACCGGCCGTTGCTACGTTACCGGTGTCCAGAATCCAGATATGGCCTGCGGTTCTGGTCTTTATATCGAATCAACAATCGATCAATCATTAACCAGATTAACCCATACTACATTTGATGGAGCTTACGGAATTCCGGTCGATATCGATGATGCTGGAACAATTAAGTACGGTGCATTGGTTTTTGCGGGTGCGAGTGTAATCACCAATTCTTTGACATTTACCGCCATCAACACAACCAATGTTCTGGTTTTTGATGGTGCAGCCCCAACATTTGATTCTGGTACATTCGTCGTTGGCGATGACGGGCAGGGATACCAAGGCGCAGCAATACAAGCATATGGTGCAGGTGCTGGTCTTATCACAATGAATATTGCCAACTCCGTTTTTACTGGTTCCGAAGAGGATTGCGAAAGTAATGGTGGAGGTCGCTCTGCCGTTTACCTTGAAAACTCATTTATCAATATTGATTCTATTTCGGTTAGTCAAAACTCCTATGGTGTATTTTTACGAAGTAGTAGTGGCTGGTTGACCAATTCGACCTTCACAACCAAATGCAACTCTATCGATACAAATTCTCGCCTCGAAACATTTGGAATTTCTCACACCTTGACAATTTCAGATAATACAATTACTCCGGTTGAAGGGACTGGAATTACAGCTTACGATGGTGCGATTGTAGTTGCAGAGCGCAATACAATCTCAGGTGCCTCTTCAGGTTCAGCATATGGTATTCGCTCATCCAATGTCACAATTAACAATAATATAATCGGTCCAATCGAGGGCTGGAATGGATTATGGATCTATGGTTCTTCAGATGTATCCGCAGAAAATAATACCATCATGAATACTGCAAAAGAACCGGTTCTAATCGGCGAATACCACTATGAGGATGAAGGTTGGAATGTACCAGACCCAACCAAAGCAAGAATTTATTTCGCAAATAATATAATCTCTAATAATTCTGGAACCTGTAATTCCGATTACATGTATGGTGGAGATTTCAACTGTCCTGCATTCCACGTATTCATGTCCTCCGGGACATTTATCGGAAATACGGTTACGGATAATTCCGGTGATGGATTCAGAATTAAAGGCGGTATTGTTAATGCCCAAGATAATGACATTGAAGTTGGTGGATTTGCAGTAAATATCTCCCATTTCGATGATAATTATAACAATAAATATGGTAGCATAGGATACTTCTCTGGTAATACATATACCAATGCGAGTCAAATTTACAATATCACCGAATCCCGAGTTGCGATTCAATCCGAAACCATGCCTGACCCAGGTGCTGGTGAGTTATATCCAGTATCATTATCTTGGGACGGCCAAGAGTGTCCCTGGAATTTGAATGAATGTCTACAAACCCCACCAACTGCCATTTGGCCACCTGCATTCATGCCTTTGGCAATGGAAGTTAATACCAATGCAACAACATTTACATACTCTGATATTCAAAATTTTGACCGATCTAAGATTCACATTCAAAATCAAGACACCGCTTCGGGTGTTCAGGTCCAACAAGGAGAATTGGTGCGTTACCAAGTCAAGGCTGACAATTCTCAAGTTGCAGATGCTAAGGTCATCGTCAAGGACTCTACCGGCAGACCACTTTACAATATGTCAACCGATTCTTATGGATATACCCCATGGGTAACCCTACCATCAGATTTCCACCTCGATACCAATTGGAATCATTTTGCTGTAGATGAGGGGGAAGACTCTTGCGGTGACGGAATCGATAATGATGGTGACACCCTCAAAGATGGTCAAGACCCTGATTGTGCAACCGGAAGGGAATTACCACTTTACTTTGTCGATGCAAAACGCTTCGGAAAGGGTACTGCGAACCATAGTTTCACTTTAAGCGGAATGGTTGATGAAGTGATTCATCTTAGTAATTCAGCACCTTCGGTCGCAGTTGACCAAGCCGATGGTGCCTCTTTTGCTCGAACCGTAACTCTAACCGGTTCTGCTCACGACGGAATCGGCGGACCATATTTCAATGATTACGATTCTTGGAACTCTCAATTTGGAGATATTAGAATGGTTGAGATTCAACCCCATGGTAGCCTAGATTGGTCTCTTGCAACCGATACCTCAGGTTCCAACGGTAGTATAACAGAACTAAATTGGCCATTCAAGACTTGGTCTTTTGAACGGGATATGGGTGATCACTTTGAAGAAGATGTAACATTTAGGATTCGCTCTAGCGACGGTTTGGCGGAATCGGTAGTCTCAACCAGAGTGTTTAAACTCAATATTAATCCACCGATAATCAATCTAGATTCACCTCTTGATGGCTCGACCTATGATGGACAAGAAGTCTTGTTTACCGGGACTGCAAATGATGATTATACTGGGGTTCAGGGAAGCGATATTAGAGATATTTGGTTCCACGTAGAAGGACCGAATAGTTACTCTGCTAATTATCCGGCCTCCAGTGGCGGTGGAACCTCCTGGTCCGATACTTGGAATTTTTCATCATTACCTTCCGGCCTTTACACATTTACGGTGTGGGCAAGCGATTCAAATTATTGCCATGAAGTGGTTGATATTTGTGAATCGGAGACTGTAACTATCAATGTTGATAATGATAATTTAATCCCAATCGTCCAGGTTAGTGAGCCTTTACCAATGCAAGCGGTAAGAGCGGATAAAGAGACTGTAATCAGCGGGGTTGCTCGTGATAATGACGGTCAAGTCACCCGGGTTGAGATCACAATTACCGACCTAGCAGGCGATTTTGAATTGAATGATGGTCCAAATCATGTGACTACATTCCAATCCAACGGGGCTTGGATCGCTTATTGGGATACGAGTAAATTGGTGCATGATCAACAATACGAGATTTCGGTTGTATCATATGACGGAATTGATTATTCAACAGCTGAAATTGTGCGAATTATCATCGATAGCCCAACCGATGCTAACAATATCGCTCCATCTTTCAATCCGGATGGTTGGATTAGTTCAATCCCAATCTTCTGTGATGAAAATTCTAAGGTTTTCGATAAATGTAATGGTGGAGCAACAATTAATTTATTGGATTACTTCAATGATTCAGATGGGGCAGGGCCTGCTACCAATCACTTCATTTGGGATATTTATGATGACCCAACCACTGCATTAGATGATACGTACTTCGATTTTATCACCATCGATGCTCAAGGTGTAGCAACTTACAATCCAATCGCAAATCTTCAGGCCCTCTCACCCGATATGGCTGAGTGGTCATTGACTGGAGTCATGTTTGAAGCAAGGGATGCTCATGATTCAGTTGCATTCTCGTATACGGTAAATTTCATTGTTAAAGGCGTGGCCTTTACCGCAAAACGGGTTGATGATGGACCGCTGGTCTTTGGTGATCCTGCAAATTACGAAGGCACTGGTTTGCCTGGCAGTCAGGTCAAAGCAAGGCTTATCGATGGAGATATTATAGTCAATAGCACTTTGGTCAAAGCCGATGGGATTTGGGCGATGGATATTTCATCTTCTCAATTAGGAGATGATGGAAATTACGCGATTTACTTTATTCAAGATGGACAGACCATCGGTAAAGATTCAGATTCGTCTGCAATAACTCTTCAGGCTGGAAATCCTGACGCTGGAGGAATCTCTTCTTGGATGTTAATTGGTTTGAGCGTAGTAGCTGTAATCATTCTTCTAGGAGTGGGTGCCTTCTTCTTCTTGGAATTTGAAGACTTCGAGGAGGAAGAAGATGGGTCCGCCGCAACAAAAGAAGCTGAGGAAGATCCCTATGCTTGGGCAAAAAAGCGGGCAGCGGAGCAAGCTGCAGCGGCGGCACCAGCGCCGCAACCAGCAGAGCAACCCCAACATCCCGGGTGGATTTGGGATGCTCAAGCAAATCAATGGGCCCCAGATCCAAATTATCAACCGCCTACTCAATAAGGATTTATTGTAAATGGGGATTCCCACACAATACTCTAAGAGTGAAGACGGAGACCGTAATCTATGGTAATTGCACCTAAACCGGGAGTTCAAGAGAGAATCTTGTTGCATCTATCGGATTTTTCTGATTATATGACTTCGGTTGAAGTTCCCTTTTCCCTCTCTCAAATGGGAATTGCTAATGCGGTAGCTATCGCTCGATCCAATGTGCCAAGGGCTATCGCTGGCCTAAAGGACCAAGGTTTACTTATTGAAAGGCAAGCCCACGTGGCTGGAGTGAGCCGGAAAAGAAAAGCATACTTCTTGACTGAACCTGGAATGGTATTAGCATCGGATACTTGGAACAGACTTCGTGAATTTGAGTTCAGGTGTATCTTATCTGGTGGAAATATAATCACCTCGACCCTTGGAGAAATACAAGATAAACTACCGTTCTCGATGCGACCAGTCGATGTAATTAGATATCTCGATGATAATGGAGTTCTCGATATAAGGTCATTATCAGCCGATTTGGTTGAGAGAGATTTGAGCAAGCATGTGGAAAAGCAACTTGTTACAAGTTTAGGCGATCTACCTCGATTAAGACATTTTTATGGTAGGTCAAGGGAACTTGAAAATATGGTTAATTTGATAGAAGCGAGATCGACAACTCTGATGATTCCAGGCATTGCAGGTATTGGTAAAACCTCAATGGCTGCAAAAATAATTGAATCTTTTATGCACCGTAGAAATCTGCTTTACCACCGCTGTCAAGATTGGGATGGTTCGAGAGCGTTTTTCGAAAGTATTGCGGATTGGTTATCCAATTTAGGTGATTCTACCTTTGCAGATTATATCGCTGCAACCCCGGTTCCTCAAGCTGCAGATTCTGCTCGTTTAATCATCGCCGCATTGGAAAATACCCCTGCTCTCATCGTTGTCGACGATTATCACAAAGTCGCAGATAAATCTCTGCATCAAACCTTTCAAGCGCTTTCGAGAGGATTGGTCGAAAGCGAGGGGGAGGTTGGTTTGGTGATTTTCTCTCGTTCATTCAAAG
>CAUZVL010000045.1:0-7497 GCA_963583355.1 Candidatus Thalassarchaeaceae archaeon | reverse complement strand
ATCTGGTATTGCGAATGCCCGCATTTCCTTATGTGGTTTATTGACATCCCAATAAGGAGGCAAATCTGCATCGGTATAGTTTAGATTTACCTCGACTGCGCCGGGGTTTGAACCTCTACCGGCAAATTGGAAGGCATAGTAATTCAATCCGTCAACACTAATTTGCCCACCGGCGTTTTGAGTTTGATGCCAAAAGTTGGAAACGACCAAACTCGCCCATTCTCCACTACCGTACGAACTCGAGATTGGACCTACGACTTCGACTTGCCAAGATCGGTCGTAGAATGGCTCTGTCATGCGATTATAGCACCATTTCCATTCCTGCTCCGATTCATCATAAATAATTGCATAAAATTTATCGATCTTTCCGTCACCGCCAATATAGGGGAACCAAGACATCGAAATGATATCGCCATTTATCGCTTGAACGATACTTCCTTCGCCCAATCCTTCGGTTCCAGGGTTGGTAGGAACGGGGGTTCGACAGGTGATATCAGGTAAAACTCCGGGTAACCAAGTATCCCATTCGTGACCTCGGTCATAAGACCATACCGGATATTCACCACCGATATTGAGGATTTGGCCATCGATTGTGGTCGCTAAATAATGCTCACAACAATTACCACCCTGATCTTTGTTGAAAACAGCCCAAGAGGTCGTAACCGTCAAATTGTTTTGCAAATCTATGGTGGTGAAATTTCTCGGATCATTTGCTGGAACCGAATCGATCATTTCATAATTCAATAGCAGAGAGGAATATTCCTCTACCGGAACAATTTCTTCACCATCACCAAAACAACCCGCAAGCAGGGTTGAGAAGATGACCAACATGGCGAGAATGCGGGTCTGCATGTTGATGGGGATTGGCCGGAGTGATTTGAAATCACCCCCCGGTTTGATTTTTGAATTTATTCTTGCTCCTGTTCGGATTTTGGACCTATATCGGATTCAAGTGATGCCAATGTCAACATCAATCCAATGACTAGCAAGAACTCAAAGGGAGCAGCCCAATTGACCCATGGTTGGATGATATTGAGGTCCATATCCTCAAGGAATTCGGGGTGAGCCTTCACTCCATTTGCCATCGCAATCGACATCCCAATGAAGGCGGTAAACGAGGTTAAAATGGAAGCATAGCGAAGTTTTTTCCCAATTATATTACCATCTTTAATAGCGATATGAGCGAGTACTCCCCAAGCCAAGCCGAAGTGGAAAACATTCATCGAAGTAAAAATATGTTGATCGAGATAATCGTACATATTGAAATATGCCATCGCCGAAATATTTACTCCGACCCAAATTCCGCAAGCTAAGGAGAGGTGCAGCCAAAATTTCCTCGAGTGCTGGAGATTGACTTTCCATAATCGATAAGAAACTAAACACAAGATTATTCCCGTACAAAATAAACCGGTTGTGAAAACTATTCTTTGTAACCCGGGATAATCGCCTTCTGAGATAAAGAATGGAATGGCTCTCGCATCGCCCGAGAGAGCATGGATAATTGTTGACAAAGTGATAGTAATCGCTGGGATAGTCCAACCAAGTCGGCCCAATAGCCGGTCTTCAATCATTTGAATGCCTCGACGGTATCATGGATGCACTTCTCGATTGAAGTCCATTTAATGCCGAGTTCATCCTCGGCTTTTTTTGACGAATATTTTGCATCGCCAACAAAAAATGATTTTGCTAATGCCCTGGTAACCATTCTTTTTCCAGTAAATAGTCCACCCACCCAATCCTGAAAAATCACCATCGGCATCAGCCATTTAGGCAGGCTTCGGTTGGGAAATTTTTCTTTTGGGTACAATTGTTTAGCCTTTTTTAAGAGGTCGAAAATAGTAGTATCATTATGAGGTGCTAAGATATATCTGCCATGGGCTTCATCAATTTCAAACGCCAAACGATGAGCGGTCGCTACATCGTTCACATGAACAAAAGCTAGCGGGATTTTTGGAGCCAATGGGTATTTCCCCGCCATTGCTTGGCCAATTATATCGACCGATGGTGTCGAACGGCTAAAACTACCACCCAAAATTCCACTCGGGTTAATCACCCTCAGATCTAAGTTTAATTCCTCTGCTAGCTTCCATGCATGACGCTCAGATTCTGTTTTTGCTTGAGTATATGGCAAAGAGAAATTCTCATTCCAATTAGATTCATCCTTCCAGCCTAATGGCATGGTTCCTATCGCCGCGACCGATGAGGTGTAAATAACCCGCTTAATTCCGGCTTTTGCCGCAGCACGCAAGACGATATCTGTACCTTTATTCGCAGTTTCTAGAATTACTTTGGCATCCCCACTGGTCGAATATACAGTCGCTAAATGGAAAAGACCAACCGCACCCGCCATAATTTCATCCCATCCTTCTAAGGTGACCACATCTGCGATGCGAAGGTCGACATCTAAGTCTGGAGATTTAGATTTATCACGTACCGTTCCTCTAACCTCATAACCGTGTTTTAGCAACTGGCGAACCAAATTATTGCCAACATGCCCGTTGATACCGGTCACTACCACGGGTCCTGTCATGGTCCCCCCATGGGTGGTTTCCACTTGAATTATGCCATTGGATTTGAATAATAGCGCTTTCACCAAGTCGGTAATGCCACTACGGGTTCACGACACTCGGCGCCGAGAAAAGGTGGATTTCACCACCATGAACCCGGGTGTAGTCAACATGTATGTTTGCGGGGTTACCGTTTACGATCTATGTCACTTAGGCCACGCTCGCTGCTACTTATCCTTTGATATGATTCACCGTTGGCTCGAAAAATCGGGTTACGATGTGAATTATGTTCAGAATTTCACCGATATCGATGATAAAATTATCAATCGGGCCAACGAGACCGGCGAAGATTGGAAAACATTGGTAGAGAATAATATAGCAACATATTATCGAGATATGGATTCGCTTAATATTTTGCGGGCTGACCATTATCCGCGCTGCACCGAATTCGTCGAGGAAATGATCAGCATCATCGCTGATTTGATAGAAAAGAACCACGCTTATGTCGCAGATGACGGGGTCTATTTCAGTATCGAAAGTGCGGCCGAAAAATATGGGATGTTGACCGGCCAAAATATTGATGCTGTACGTAGTGGTGCGGGTGGAAGAGTAGAAGGAACCGGTTCAACCAAGAGAGATCACAAAGATTTCGCACTTTGGAAATCAGCCAAACCGGATGAACCAACTTGGGATTCCCCCTGGGGCCATGGCCGACCGGGATGGCATATCGAATGTACAGCGATGAGCATGGATGCTTTCGGTGAGCAATTCGATATTCACGGTGGCGGCCACGACTTGCTTTTCCCACATCATGAGGCCGAAATTTTCCAAGGTGAATGCCATACTGGATGCTCACCGGTAGTTCACCATTGGCTCCATAACGGATTTGTCAACATGGATGGCGAAAAAATGAGCAAATCGCTTGGTAACTTTTGGACCATTCAAGATATATTGAAAAAGGTCGATCCTTTGGTCTTACGATTATCCCTAATTAATGCTCATTATCGAAGCCCGATAGATATGAATGAACAATTATTGAAAGACGCGGCAAAGAACCACGAGAAAATTTTGAAGTGTTATCGCGCTTCGATTGAATTGAGTGCTGAAAACGCAGTCCCATTACCCGATGGAGATTTAGCATCACAAATACCCCTAGTCAGAAGTTTAGGTATGCTTGAACAGATGGCACAGGGCTTTGCAAAGGCGATGGACGACGATTTTAATTCACGAGAAGCCGTTGCGAAGGTATTGGCTGCAGTTAGGGAGATGAGCGCTATGCTTAGCCAACTCGATGGTGATGATGTCGAAGCATTTGCTAACCATTCGGTTGAATGGCTCGAGGATACCGCGGGAGATGTACTCGGCATCTTACCAACAAAAGAACAGATATTGGCTGATTCGGTTGATGACCCTAGGCGAGCAGAAATTGCTGATGAGGTCGAGGCTTTGTTAGTTCGAAGAACTTTGGCAAGATCTGCTAAAGATTGGGGAGAGGCTGATTCGATTCGAGATAAACTCAATGAATTGGGAGTAAAAATTACCGACACCCCAGAAGGGCCTTCATGGGATTTATCTCCTAAATAATAAGGGCAAACAATAGTATCAAAAATAACTCTCAAACAGTTGCTTTAGCCGCCTGGATTTTTTCATCATTTGCTTTGATTTGTTCCCAAACAATTTCGGCTATATCCTTAACTTCCATCTCCGATTCAATCGAGCTTAACCCATCGGTTACCATAGTCGAACAGAATGGACAACCTACCGCAACAGTGTCTGCTCCGGTCGCTGCTAATTCCTTTGCTCGAATTATATTGACCCTATCATGGTCATCATCAACCTTCTCTTCCATCCACATTTGGGAGCCACCGGCACCACAGCAGAACGAGGACTTACCGTGGTTTTTGGTTTCAATATCGACCCCGCCGATCGCGCTTCTTGGCGCTTCGGTTTCTCCGCCGATTCGCCCGAGATAACACGGGTCGTGATAGGTGATATTCCCCTCGTGCTTTGGTTCTGGTAATTTTCCTTCCTTTTGCAGGTGGTCGATCAATTGTGAATGGTGCATTACCTCGATATCTTGGCCGCCGAAATCCTTGTATTCAGTTCCAAGTGTATGGAAGCAATGAGGGCAAGATGCAACAATTTTTTTGACGCCGAGTTCTTCAAAAGTTGCGAGATTGGTCTCGGCTAACATCTGGAATAAATATTCATTACCAGCTCTACGAGCAGCATCGCCGGTACAGCCTTCTTGCATTCCTAGAATTCCGACATCGAGCCCAGCTTCTTTCATGATGGAGATGGTATCGCGTGCCACCTTCTTATTGCGCTCATCGAAAGATGCTGCACAACCAGCGAAGTAAATATATTCTGCAGGCTCTGCAACCTTAACATCGAGATCTGCAGCCCAATCTCCTCGCTCATGCATCGGAATTCCATATGGGTTTGAATCGCTCTCAAGATTCTCGATCATCGCCATCAGCGGCATGACGGTGTCCTCTACCTCCGGTGCAAACTCCATCCTTTCCATCATCAGATGGCGCCGGGCATCAGTCAATTTTGGCACATGTTCGATATTGACCGGGCAAGCCTCAACACATGCATTACAGGTAGTACAAGCCCAAATCGCTTCTTCGCCAAAACGAGAGATCATATCTTCCTCTGGGCTTTGCCCTTTGAGCAATAATCCCGCATGCTCATTGGCATAATCTCGGACATCGTGGATAATTTGCATTGGATTGAGGGATTTACCACTAGCATATGCTGGGCAGACATCTTGACATCTAGCACAAGAGGTACAAGCCCAGCCGTCGATTAGACTTCGCCAGGACAATTCACTGAATTGGGATGCACCAAATGTTTCGGTATCCAAATCCTCAAGTGGTACCGCAGTACCATTCTCATCGACTTGCATCGGTCGCATTTTCCCTTTGGCTTGGGTATCGAAGAAAAATACATTAGGTAATGCCATCACCAAATGCATATGTTTTGAAACAGGGATCAAAAACAAAAAGGTACAAATCGCTAACATATGGATCCAATAGGCAATATTGACTATGGATTGGGTGATGACAAATGTCGAAACGACCCATGCACCGAGGAACTCGGTTGTTGGGTTCGGTGATTCTCCTGCCTCGACTACAAATGCGGTGGTGCAAATCGTCATTATCAATAACAAAATAGCATTTCCTTCGACCTGAGATTTTCCTTTGAGTTTCTCAGGTGTAAACAATACCCGCCTACTAAGAGCAAGTGTACAACCGATTAGAGCGCTGGTATAACCCACCTCTACCATCAAATTCCAAATACCATGAAGCGCATCGGGGAGTAAATATTCACTGAAGGCATTGCCCGAAGCGAGGTCTAACATATCCGATGACAGCATCAAGAAACCCCAGAACATTAGAACGTGGAATCCACCAGCTATGGGATCTTCCAGAACTTTTCGTTGACCTAGCCAAACCGTTGCGGTCTCCTTCAGGCGTTTACCCCAAGAATCAAACCTGTCGTCTTTTGATCCAAGCAATATCAATCTCGTTGCTTTTTGCACTTGGAAACCGAAGAAACCAAGCGAGATAAGGCCCATAGACAGCAAAATCAACCAACCGGGAATACCGGCATATGATAGGTCGAGTGGGTGCTCCATGGGCTGAACCAACAGGACTCAAGACTTCAACCCAACGGCCAAGTATGGGAAACCTATACCCGGGACATGGTTCAAGCAAGCGCACCGGGAAAGTGTATCTTGTTTGGCGAGCACGCGGTGGTTTACGGCCAACCTGCGGTTGCGGTTGCAATCGACCAACGACTGGCTGTCAATCTCGACCATTGCACTGAATGGAGAATAGATGGGATGAAGTTCCACCCCCACCGCCATCCTCACGTCAAAGCACTAATGGATCGATTGTGGGAAGGTGGACCTACTCTCTCGATCAAAATTAGTGGTGAAATCCCTCCTGCCTCCGGACTGGGATCCTCAGCTGCTCTTTCAGTCGCTGCTTCAGCAGCCCTCAGGGCTGGGCGAGGGCGGCAAATCAAGAATGATGATTGGGCCGAAGGTTGGACTGCATCTAGACCGAATGGGGTTTACGATGGCCCTTGGCACAGCGAAGTTGGGGATGATGTCGACCAAGGCAAGAGCGCGGTCGATGAGGACGAATCCGCGATATTGGCCCACGCTGTTGAAGCTGCAGCCCAAGGTGGCAAGGCATCACCTCTCGATTCTAGCACCTGTGCTCACGGCGGTTGTATCGTCCTTTCGAACAAGATTGAGAAGCATTTAAATTGGCTTTATTCACGCTCGATGAACGGGGTTGAATGGCAAGTTCACAGCGTAAAACTGCCCAAGGTTATCGACGAGGTATGGCTTGTTATCGGCAATACTGGAATTCACGCACCAACCTCAAAACAAGTCGAGAAGGTTGCTGAGATTTTAGAAAAAGATCCCGAACGAATGAGAGAGATCGAGACGATCGGAATTATCTCAAGAAGAGGAATTGATGCCCTGATTGCAGGCCAAATGGAAGCGGTCGGTAGGGCGATGAGTGAAAATCATCTGATGTTGCGAAACCTCGGGGTTTCTTGTCCTGAACTTGAAAATTTAATCAGCGCTGCTGCCCCGAACTCGCTAGGAGTAAAATTGACCGGCGCTGGTGGTGGCGGCTGTATGATCGCATTGACTAGAAATCCAAGAGAAACCAGCGAAGCCATTGAATTAGCAGGTGGTAGAACCTTGATTTCTAGGCTCGCCGCACCCGGTTTAGCATTAGATGATGACAACGACACTCCGCTTTGGAATCCGTTTGATTGAAGTGGCCGCCTTTAAATAGGGGTTTATATTCGCTCGGTTCCATGAACGATGAAGACCGTCTAACCGTAGTGAATGTCGTCGCCAGCACTCGAGTCGCAGAAGAACTAGACCTGCCTGATATCGCTATTCAACTCAATTGCGAATATGAGCCTGAACAATTCCCTGGTGTCGTCTACCGTGTTA
>CAUZVL010000044.1:0-7498 GCA_963583355.1 Candidatus Thalassarchaeaceae archaeon | reverse complement strand
ATATTCCCCGATTCCCCTTTAGGTGAAGAGGTCGATGGAATTCCTACCGGCCGTCAAGTCGAATGGGAACCGTTGGTCGATTATCGCCGAAACGGAGTCAGCGAAAATACCATTCACGGCGCGGTCGCTTGGGCACACGGTGACGAGGTAATCCACTCTTTTGGTGGTAATGTTTTGTGCTACGGCCGGTCGATGATGAAGCCATTTATGCTCAAGGCTTTCACCGAAGAATTAGCCGATTGTTCCTGGGAGCAAAAAGCGATTGCGGTAGCGAGCCATAATGGCGATACCGAACACGTTGCGGCCGCTCAATCACTTTTGAGCGAGGCTGAATGGCCATTGATGCTGACACCTGTCGATGTGCCATTGATCCAATTTGGGCGCCAGGTCCGCCGCCCACGCAGATGGTATCACACCTGTAGTGGCGAACATGCTGCAATTCTCCATGGGTGCCGGAAAAAGGGTTGGAACAGAGCTGGTTACACCTTACCTTCCCACGAAGTTTTCGCGGCTTATATGGAACAATTAAGGCGTTATCTCGGCCAAGATTGGAAACCTGCAAGAATTGCAAAAGATGGTTGCGGATTACCTACGGTGTCCAATACGGTCGCCGAATTAGCCCAGATTTATGCCGGCTTGGTTCGTGAAAAAGACGATGATTGGATTTGGGAAGCGATGTGCCTTCATCCAGATATCGTCGGTGGATTCAACCGATTGGATTCAACTATTCTAAAAGCCGGCGAAGGCCGAGTCATCGCCAAAGAAGGAGCGGATGGTTTGCTCGGTATGGCTATCGAGCATCCTGATTATCCTAAGGGGCTTGGAATTGTGGTCAAGATTGCCCACGGTTGGAATTCACAAGCGACTTGGTACGTCGCTCGAGCGATTCTTGGCAGCTTGGGAATCGAATTGAGAAATCCATATCCACTTCACCGCCAAAAAGCATTCATCGTTCCAGGAATTGTACCCGATAGTCTGCACGAAATCCTCCAAACCATCCCAACATGGGATGAATGGGACCCGGACCAAGACCGTTGGCAATATGAGGTGGACCTGTGATTACTGTCGAAAATCTGATCGGCGGTAAATTCTCGACCACCGAGGAATTACTCGATGATATTTCCCCGGCAAGCGGCGAGATAATCGCATCGATCCCACGAACTAAATCTATTGATGATGCGGTATCCGCTGGGCTTGGTGCACTAGAATCTTGGGGAGGTCTCAGTATGAATGAGCGTGCTGATTGGCTCGATAAAATTGCTAATACCCTAGAATCTAGAATCGATGAACTTGCCCGATTGGAAGCATTAGATACCGGGAAGCCGATAGATATTGCACTAAATATCGATGCGAAAAGAAGCATCTCTAATTTCAGATTTTTTGCAGATTTTGGCCGGAAATTACCTGCTGAAAACTTTGTGATGGATGATGCGACCAACTTTGTAATCCGAAAACCGGTCGGCTTAGTCGGTCTTATTTCCCCGTGGAATTTACCTCTTTATTTACTCAGTTGGAAAATAGCCCCCGCACTATTGATGGGCAATTGCATCATTGCAAAACCTAGTGAAATCACCCCTTTAACCGCTCATTTTCTGGCCCGAGTATGTACTGACATGGGTTTGCCAGACGGCGTACTGAACATCGTTCATGGCCTTGGACCAGAGGTAGGACACGCTATTGTGTCCCACCCCGACATCAAAGCGATTTCGTTCACAGGTGGTACTGCGACAGGAAGGATTGTCGCAGCTACCGCTGCTCCAATGTTCAAAAAATTAAGTTTGGAATTAGGTGGAAAAAATGCTAGTATTATTCTAGATGATGCTGACTTAGCGATTACAATCCCGGGAGTGGTACGCGCTTCTTTCCTCAATAGTGGTCAAATTTGTTTATGCGGTTCGAGAGTCTTGGTCCACGAGGATATTTATGAGGAATTTCTTCCAAAATATCTCAAGGCGGTGGCCGATTTCAAAATAGGCCCAGTAATTAATGCTGACCATGCACAAAAAATTATCTCCTATATCGAATTAGCAAAAGAAGAGGGTGGTATTATTCTTGCTGGAGGGAACCTAATAGACCAGCCCGGTTCATGGATTGAACCAACTGTAATCGGGGGCTTATCCCATCTTTGCCGAACTGCAACCGAGGAGATATTCGGTCCAGTTGTGACGATTCATAAATTTTCAAGCGATGATGAAGCGATTCAAATGGCAAATTGTACCGAGTATGGACTTGCCGGATCGGTCTGGTCACAAACCAGAGGGATGGAGGTCGCAAAGCAAATAGAATCGGGGATGGTTTGGGTCAACACTTGGCTCCACCGAGACTTGAGAGTGCCCTTTGGTGGCATCAAAAATAGCGGAGTCGGTCGTGAAGGTGGCATGTGGTCGATCGGGTTTTTCTCAGAAGCAGTCAATATTTGTGAGATGCAACATTGAAGTCTTAGACCCCTGTGGGTCGGTTTGGTAGGAATTAGAATGTCAGTCCATTCACAGGCCCGTAAAATCACCACCCATACCTTACAAGAGATGAAAAGAGCCGGTGAAAAAATCACCATGCTCACCGCTTATGATTATTCATTAGCAAAATTAGTCGATCGCGGTGGCGTCGATGTCATCTTGGTCGGTGACTCTGCATCCAATGTAATGGCGGGCCGTGAAACAACGGTTCCAATGAGCCTAGATCATATGATTTATCACGCTCAATGCGTTGAAAGAGCGGTCGAAAGGGCGCTGATAGTCGTCGATATGCCTTTTGGTTCTTACCAAGGAAATTCACGTACTGCTCTGGAAGGCGCAATTAGAATCATGAAAGAATCGAATGGTCATGCGGTCAAACTCGAAGGAGGAGCGGAGATAGTCGAAAGTGTTCAGAGAATCTTGAGCGCTGGAATTCCGGTAATGGGTCATCTTGGCCTCACCCCGCAATCGATTTTTAAATTCGGAACCTATACCGTCCGAGCCAAAGAAGATGAAGAAGCAGCCAAATTGATTTCGGATGCGAAATTATTGCAAGATGCTGGTTGTTTTGCCATAGTTTTTGAAAAGATTCCAGCCAATTTAGCAAAAAAGGTTAGCAGAGAATTATCTATTCCAACCATTGGAATCGGTGCGGGTGGAGAATGTGATGGCCAAGTATTAGTTCTCCACGACATGTTAGGAATTACCACCGATTTTAGTCCGAGATTCTTACGCCGATACCTCGACCTTGAAACTCAAATAACCGGGGCTGTTGAATCATATTGTGCTGATGTCAGAAGTGGGGATTTTCCTAATAAAGACGAATCGTATTGATCTTATTATTTCACTTGTCTAAATCGTGAGATTATCAAAATAATTTTGCGTATAACATCGCACCAGGCAAAATCGAAAATGCCAAACCGTAGCCGTGCCAAAGCCCATACCTGAATGGCGGTAATTTGAGTTTACTCCATGAAATACTTAACCAGGCCCAAAGGAAAAACGGTATGACCGTGTTGAAAAAACTTGGACCTGCTAACCAGAGTATACCATTTGGAATACATGCGGCTGCAACTCCCAAAGAATAATCCCAGCCAATTTTAATCTTGGTTATTTTCCCGATTAATGGTGATACTAAAACAGCTATTACCATCGATAAAAACATCGGTGGAGCAATTTGCGCCAATAATGCCCCACATATCATCACCAGAACAATTCCAAACCCAGATGGATAGGTCACATGACGAAACTTGAGGTCGGGCTGGTCCTCCATATTTGGGCGACATGCCTCCGATGCATAGAAGATGCGGAACCTTTTGGTTGAATTTATGGGCAAAGGGAGCATCGTGGCCGGATGTCTAGCACCTCATCCTCCACACTTGGTTTACGCCGAGAATCCGCCGCAAAACGAACCGGTTTCCGAAGGTGGTTGGGAACAACTTCGCTGGGGTTATGAAAAGCTCCGAGCCTCACTCGAAAAGATCGATTACGATGTACTGGTAATCCTTTCTCCGCATTGGCAAACCTATGTCGGAACCCATTTCATCGGTTTAGAACATTGTGCTTCCAAGAGTGTTGATCCGGTTTTTCCAAACCTGTTTAGATTCGATTATGACATGAATATCGATGTAGAATTGTCGCGTGCCATCCACGATGAAGCTCAATCGTCCGGCATGGCCGTCAAGATGATGGAAAACCCAGATTTCCGAGTAGACTATGGAACCATAGTTGCCCTTCACATGACCCGACCGGCATGGGATAAGCCGGTCGTGGTAATCTCTTCCAATAGAGGATTGTCTTATTATTCACCTGAAGTCATGCAAGAAATGATGGCTGAACTTGGCCGAGCGACAGCAAAGGCAATTGAAGCGAGTGGTAAAAAATGTGTTTTGATCGCTTCCAATTCACTATCGCATCGTCATTTCACCACAGAGAATGATATCCCGGAGGACATGAGTAAGGAGCATATCGAAAGCCATGCTATGCACCTGTGGGATATGAGAATGATCGATTTGATGAGAGCAGGAAAAGCACAACAAATCTTAGATGAAATCCCTGAGTTTTGTGAACAAGCGATCTCCGAAGCCGACGGTGGCGGCTTCAGTTGGATTTTAAACGCGATGGGAGTTCCTGACCAACCGGCAATTCTACATGGCTATGGCACGATTATCGGCACAGGAAATGCAATTATGGAATGGCCATGCCACCAGTGGGGTGAGTTGTGATGCCTGGTGAAATCGTCATGTCTTTGGTTGTTCCACCTCATCCTCATCCGGTTCTTTGTCCCGAGAAAAATGCCGGTTGGCAGGCGATTAGAGATGCTTATGACCAAGCTGCTGCTAAAATCGAGGCGAGCGGTGCTGATTTAATCATCATTTATTCAACCCTCTGGCCGAGTATTATCGGTCATCAAATCCAGGCCCAACCCCACCCTGAATGGGTGATGGTCGATGCAGACTTCCACGATCTCGGCTCTATTCCTTACCGTTTGAGTATCGACACAAAATTCGCTCATGCTTGGAATGATGCGAATCAAGCCCGTGGTTTGACTTCAAGAACTGTTGATTACGAAGGTTTTCCAGTCGATGTAGGATCTGTTGTCGCATTGGAATTATTGAATCCTAATAACCGCATACCCGCGGTTATCTGTTCGACCAATGTATATTCGAATCGTGCCGAAACCACAGTATTAGCCAAAGCTTGTTTGGACGTCATAAAGGCTCAAGGGAAAAAAGCGGTAGCGGTCTCGGTTATGAGTCTGTCAAATCGAATGTTTACCGAGCCCATCGAGCCCGAGGAAGATCGGATTCACTCGCTAAAAGATGATGAATGGAATCAGAAAATGCTTGAATTGATGGCTGATGGTCGACTTGAGGATGTCGGACAATTGAGTCGAACGATTCATGAGCAAATCCGGATAAAAAAAGTGGTTGCTTTCAAGCCGATGTGGTGGCTTTCTGCGATGAATGATAATCGAAATGACCTGAGCGGTGAAGTATTGGCTTACGAAGCGATTCATGGCGCTGGTGCTGCTGTAGTGGTTCTAAATCCTGATTCTTGTGGTACAGGTGACAAGGAATATGACGAGGATAATATCGAATTTTACGGTGGTGACAGAGGAGTTCTACACAATCCTGAACCGACAGAAGACCACGGGATTGCTTTGCATGAACCGACGACAAAAGGCGATTCCTTCAACACCGATTTAGCACCAAAACCGGTCGGTGCTTATCCTCATGCAAGACGAGAAGGTGACTTACTCTACCTTTCAGGAGTAGGCCCGCGCCAATCTGGAGATAACTCAATTCCGGGTGGCCCGATCAAAGATGCTGATGGCAATCCACTCGATTACGACATCAAGGCTCAAACTAGAGCAACTATTGACAATGTGTCTAAAATCTTAGAACAGGCTGGGTCGTCTTTGGAAAAAGTCATCGATGTGATTTCGTTTTTGGTCGATATGGACCGGGATTTCGCCGGATATAATGAAGTCTGGGCTGAGACTTTAGGAAAGATTGGTCCAACTCGGACAACCTTGGCTATTCAAGCGCTTCCAACCCCTATCGCAGTAGAACTCAAAGTAATCGCCAAGGCCTAAGCATCGACGAAATCTTCATCATCGAAAATTGAAACTCGTTTTTGAACCGGAATCTTTCTCATTTTTATTACGGAACTTATCATCGGGACACTCATCGTCGTCAAGATGAAAATTGAGGCCAATATCAATTGTGGAATTCCACCGAACCAACCCGCAAATGGAACCGGTTCGATATCGATATGAGCTTGGCCGGCCACATCTCGCCATCGAGCATTTATCTCGTGCATTTGCCCAGAATTATCCGCACTTAAGATGAAAGTATTTGCGCTAAGGTCTACCTCTCCTGCACTCGAGAAAACCGAAACCTCTTCGGCATTTACCGGGATTACTCTCCCTTCAGAATCGATTGCATGAATTGTAAATTGGACCTCTTGTCCTTGGGATGCAAGCCCTTGACAGGTTATTACCAATCGATCAGGACTTGAAGCTTCGACTAGTGGCAGGCTGAGTAGGAGTAAAACTCCGACCCACATTAGGGTGGTAATCTTCGACATGATTACCGCCTCAGGACAATTTCGTCCATTCCCCGGTAGCCGAAACTTGCCAGGACGTCAACTCGCCATTGGTATCGACATACCAACCGGTTTTTCCTTGTTCGGTTCCAGAGGCTGCCTGCATAATACCGGTTCGTTTTGCCTCTTCAGCAAGGATCTTTTGCATCGCCTCTGAACTTTCTTTTTCCTCGTCAACGACCGGAACAAGATTTGACTCCGTGGCTTGTATCTCAGCGACTTCTTTGACGAATTCAAAGAGATTTTCAGGCTCTAGTTCGGCATCTTCACCGTCCCATGTGTCATCTCCACTGGCCGAATTACCCATTCTTTTTATCATAACAATCATGATTGCCAACACCAAGAACACTATCATCAGAATCATGGATAGAGCAGAATTAGTACTCCCTAAGCCTCCACCGAATAAAACCGCGTCTACATCAAAGAACTTCTGGGCTACCAATCCATTCCAATTAACATTACAGGATTGGAATTGACCTGCTTGATCGACTTCTACCTCGTAAGTATCGCCAGTAATATGCTTGGCTGAACCCACAGTACAGGCGATTGTCAATTCTGAGTTTGGAACTTCTACTCGATTACCAGATTTATCGATAGCGTGGACTCTGAGTATGAAAGTACTACCCTGCTCGGGGTTTCCTTCTGGAACCTCTGCAATCAAACGAACCGCAGGGCCTGGATTGACAATTATCGAAATATCCGAAGTGGTGTTTCCAATGATTAATCTTAGATTCCATTCTCCGGTTTGGCTTCCAATAATCATCCAATGACCCGCGCCCTTTGGCGAGGTTATCACTTGGCCAAGTGGGTCTTCGAATACGAATTCGACAGAATTTGCCAAGGCATTATTTCCATGAACATCGACCGTCGAGACGGTCAATTCGGTTTCTTCGCCACTTGCAATTATCAATCCATCATCACCATTGGTCAAG
>CAUZVL010000043.1:0-7546 GCA_963583355.1 Candidatus Thalassarchaeaceae archaeon | reverse complement strand
GGTGGGGGTGCACGCGTGACAATAATCACTCCAGGAGGTGGGGGCGGCCTTGCATTCGATTGGGACACAAATGGAGCAGGAAATGATAGGTCATATTGGAAAGAATTTGCCCAATATAGGAATCTCCAATACATCAAGAATTAATAATCAAACAAAATACGAAGCACTAACAAAATGATTCGGATAAGTTGCAAGGGGTCAACCGAAACCCCTTTGCATTTTGTTTTATGATACAAAGGGGATTCAGGGGCCGATACAGACGCTACCTAAGCGACAGGCACCTCATGCCTCAACCCTTTTCTATTGGTGATGAAATCTAATCTGTTCCATAGAAAATGTTGAACTGGTATCTTCAATAAGGTGGTAAAGTAGTGGATATTTGAATAATTTAGGACTTAAAGTGTGCGTATAACCACAAATCTCTTTGGTAAGGTGCAATTATTTCGAGCCATGAAGGGCCGCGCACTGCTGCTTGTGCTGTTGTTGCTGGGTTCATTTCCAGTGTTTCAGGCCAATGCAGGTTCAACCACTCATTTCGGCAATTCAGGCTCACAGGTCTCGATAATGCTGGATTTCAATGGGCCGGGGCATGATGCCAGCACTAACATCAGCATCGGCGCTAGTTCGGTGATCACGACCGCAGCACTCGACATCAGAGGCCTTGCCAATTCAAGCGGCGAAAGGCCCGACTCCATCGGGCTAGACATTGGGGATGACGGCGATATAGATTGGTTCTGGGGTGGTCCTGGGAATGGCACCTATGGGCACCTTGATGAACTTTCAAACGGATATAAGCGGGCCGGACTAAACATGTCTACTGGCAATAATTCGAGTTATCACATCCGTTTGCCAATCAATGCCACAATAACCTCTGCATCAATGCAGTTCTCGACATTGAGCGAACTGACAATCTCTGGTAATGACGTGCGTGACTCCTATCTGCACAAACCAAATCCAACCTATGGCAACTCAGCACACGCAGATTTCAACTTTGGTAATCAAAGCTACACCAATGTCGGTAAGACAGAGTGGTCAAATTGGCATATTTATCGGGGAGTTTACTGGTTCGATCTAGGCCTATTGCCCGGGGCGACGGTTCTCGATGCTAATCTCTCATTCTATGTGCAGGATGTTGTCAATCAGGCTTCGACCACAACCCCTGTGAGCGCCCAGCATACCTACTCAATCCATCCTTTACTGAAACATTGGGAGGAAGGACTTGAGACCAATGCACAGGTATCTCAAGCAGCAGGCGTCACCTGGAATAATGCGATTGATAACCTTACGGGCAGCGATTACCCTTGGGCGACCGTAGGTGCCTCTGGCGCGACCGACCGTGATCCTTCGGTTGCAAGTTACACGGACAGTCCCGCTAATCTCGAGTACAACTGGCTCGACTTCAATAATCAAAACTTGACTGATTTGGTACAGGATTGGATTAATGGTAATGTAACCAATCATGGAATTATTCTCATTGGCGATGAAAATACCAACAAGCCCGATGGCTCGAGATTGACTATCACATCGAGGGATAATGCCACCCATGGACCGAAATTAGTGGTTATTTTCGAGGGTAGCGGTGATGTAACGGCAGCCCTCGATGTTGGCGCAGATGGTAATTGGGAGTGGAATCATAGCGGAAATCTCAGCAATGCTTCGACAGTCCCCGATTTCTCAGCCTCTCTGAATTCATATCTCGGTAATGCCATTCCAAGTTTCACCGATGCGTGGGGCAATGAATTCGTCGATATTCCGCTTAAAGTGAGTGCGAATGCCACATTGGTTATCGATGAGATAGATATCGAATATGACTGGACAGCAGCAGTCGGACCCTCACCTCATTCAGATCTGCTTGGTGAGTTGAATCAACATCTTTCAAATCTCACGCCAGATGGTGCTGGTAATGTTAGTATCATCATTAATGTCAGTTCAAGCAGTGCCGGAAAGGTGGAATTGCTCAACCTGTGGTTGGGGCAGGGTGATCGCCCACCTTCCATCTCAACAATCACACTGCCCGGAGAGACCATTGTTCCCGATGGCCTATCTCGGACCTTGAGTATCGATGTTACCTCATATCAGGGCCTATCGAATTTATCGTGGCTCGCTCTGATTCCACAACTTCAGAATAGTGCCAGCAAACCAACGCTTTTCCATTCTCTTGAAAATGGCACTACATGGATAAATGACCCTGCAGGACTTGTTAGCAATATTAGTGGTTCGTGGACGGCATTGAATAACCAGAGCGGTATCATGGCGTGGGATCTCACTGCCAGTTGGGCATGGTTGCCTGAACAGGATGTTGTTTGGCAGGCTCAGGCGATGACCATTGATTCGCTCCACACAAGTAGGCTTTCAAGCCAGACTACAGATCATGAACGTAGAATGGAGATCACGAGTTTCACAGTCTGGGATATGAGTGAGCCGACCGAGGGCAGCACACAGATCGATACTGACGAATGGGTCGCAGGTGGTGATTTACTGCGCGTCGGAGGTGCAGTACGGTTCCTCAATCAATCCACTCACCCACTCCCAGGTGAAGTTCTCATTGAACTAGTCAATGTCGCTGCGAATACAACGGTCGACTCCAACGGTACTTACTCCATTGAGGTGTTTGCTCCACATGCCAATCACTACGGTGGATTTACCATCTCAGCCCAACTCTTTGGGCCATATGATTCAACTGCTCCCGGATTTGCATCACTTACTTTCTACATCGATGCGACAAAGCCAGGTTTCCAAGCGAATGGCCCCCTTGGAGACAGGATCCTACCCTCGGGCCAGCAATTGTTCAATGTGACTATCACCGATGGTGTCGACAGCGATGGGCTTGACCTTGGTAGTTTGCGTCTGAGGTGGTGGGTCGAAGCTCTGCACGATAATGGAGATAGTATTCCTCAACTAGAGGAATACGGTGAAAGGCCACTTGTCAGGGAAGGGGTGAGTGATTTTTTCCACGCTCGATATGATGATACATTCAATTCACACGGCCAGCAGGTATCTCTGTTCATTGAAGGCTTTGACAAAACCGGTAATGCAATCTTGAGCGGCTCTGGATTTGAAGCAGATCTGGTGCATTACATATCGCTGGTCCCTTCTCCATCAGAGGTCATATCTGTCGAGATGGACTTACCAGGTGGTGACACCCTTACTCCGGCCCATCCCGGTTGGCTAAACATCAGCATTAGAGATGTAAACGGCATAGAAGATATCGAAGGCCTCATCATCGATCTTGGTCTAGGTAATACACTATCCTACGACAAAGATGGGTCGTTCGAGTCGAGCAATTCACTACTCGAGGTCTCAGGATTCACATTCGAAGTCCAAGGAGATGAAATTATTCTCAATCTCTCATTCACCGCATCTCCGCTATTTGATGATATGTCAGCAGGTGAGATGCCAATCACACTCAAGGTCAATGATTCATCTGGCGAGAATATCACAGATACAGGACTGGTCTGGCGCTTTAATGCAGATGTTATACTAGTCGAATCTACGATGAGAACCGCAGATGCTGAATCACGTCTACTTGTGTATGATGATTATGTCACACTCGGCCAGAGGCTGGTGGTGGAGGGCAGGGTACGTTATGTCGCTGCAGACTTAGCGCCGGCTCCAGGGTCATATTCGGTTAAGTTCGAAGCCCCTCTGGATCTTCCTCTCTTGGTAGTGACAGATGCCGATGGTCGGTTTGAAGGGACGATGGATGCCCTTGGCAGTGGATTGTACCGTGTGGTCATTCAGGTCAATGGTGGTATGGGGTCTGCGAATCCAAGTCCTGAACCAGTTCGCCTGCAGATTGATGATGAGGCACCTTCGATAGTAGGTCACGAGCCGACGATGGTGTCCACTAACTCAACTGAAATATTGTTGCAATTTGACATCAAAGAAACGGATTCAGGGCTGCTGGAGCAAGGGATTAAGGTTCAATGTTTTCAGATTAATGGCCTTCAATCATTTGGGGACATGATTGAGGGCACAGCTGTCATAATCAGTCCCGGCGAGGTCAGCCGGTATCTTGTGAACCTGAGTTCACAACCCATCCAAGGTGAATACCTTGATTGCTGGTTCGATGTTGCCGATAAGGCTGGAAATAACTTGACTGGTGAAGGTTCAGCCAAGACTTGGCCGCTTCGCTTCGATGTAATTGAGACTAGACCCGACATCAGTG
This sequence comes from Candidatus Thalassarchaeaceae archaeon, assembly GCA_963583355.1. Lineage (GTDB taxonomy): Archaea > Thermoplasmatota > Poseidoniia > Poseidoniales > Poseidoniaceae > MGIIa-K1. The sequence goes on along the minus strand of CAUZVL010000043.1, from coordinate 3,378 downwards.
CTGAACGGATCACTATGTCAGATTATTCACCAGTACTTGGCCGTATGACCACCGTCAGTATCGAGATCTTCAACATCGGTGCCCACGATACTACGTCATTCAACATCACTTTGGAGACACATACCCCTCATCTGGGTAGAATCATCATCGAAGAAGTTGAAACAATCCAGACGTCAATACTGAACGGTGAGATGACGACAGTTACCTTCGAATGGAGACCTGACTGGGTGGGTGAATTGGACCTGGTGGTGCGAATTGATTCAAGTCAGGCCATTGACGAGTCTGACGAGGACAACATCGTTTCTTTGAATGTGATTGTCGAGCCCGTTCCAGAACCGGGAGGATTCTTTGCCTCTCAATCGACGATGACACTTTTCGGGATGGGGATGCTTGGCATTGTTTGCATTGGATTGCTCTTCATTGCGTCACGTCGAATCAACGAAGGTGGGGATTCAGATTGGCTTGAAGAAGAAGACGAAGACGAAGACGATGATTAATTCTGAGTATCGCATTGGTAAAAGTACCCACCCAACACATTTCTATTTCGCATGATATTGTATACGGTTATCGGTCTCGGATCTCTGTTCAACTTTGCCTATTTCAATTTCTTAGCATAGGGTACCCTTGTGTATATCACACTTCGAGACTAGCCTCTCGATAATTCGAAAGGGCCTCCTTGCATTGAGAACAAATTAGCACGAGGGATGATATGGGAAGAAAAAATAATACAATAACACCTTAGCCAACGATTCATGCTGACCGTTCTTGTTTCTGCACTATTTGCAGGATTTGTCGCGATATTGGTGACTGTATCGGTAGAGAAATGGGGAGGAATTGTTGGAGGAATTTTGGGAACATTACCAACTACAATCGTCCCTGCAACTATTGGAATGTATCTTGAAGGCGGATCTGAAGATCTGGCAACAAGCATGTCCTTAGTTCCTTTTTGGATGCTGTTAAACGCATTATTTGTTGGCACTTGGGTAGCTTATCCCAAAATTAGGAAGCGTGTTGGAATAAAGGAAATGACGTCCATCTCGCTGGTGTTTTGGATAATAGCAGCGTTGGTGATGACCTTTGTTTTGGGTATTGCTTTAGATCATTATTCGAAATTTTTGATTGGCATTACAGGGTTATTCTTTGTAATCGGTTTAGGACTTTGGATGACATTCAATCCACGCAATGCCCCTAGAGGTAAGAATAAAGTCAGCAGGAGAGTATTGCTGGTACGTGGATTAGCAGCAGCAACGGCAATCGGAGTGGCGGTTCAGTTGTCGAGTATGGGCCAACCAATTATCGCCGGTCTTGCATCGGTTTTCCCTGCGATCTTCTTGACAACGATGGTTGCGCTGTGGCTGGCCCAAGGACCTGAAGTTCCGACCGGTGCAGCGGGGCCACTAATGCTGGGCGGCTCATCTGTCGCAGTTTATTCCTTAATCGCCCCTTGGGCATTACCAGAATACGGAATTATTTTTGGGACTTTATTTTGTTGGTTCGTTTCCGTAATCTCTACATCAATACCTGCCTATTCATGGATTACATGGCGCAACCAAACCAACAAATTCATCATATGATTTTGCAACGGGGCCCCTTGTGTTTTTTTTCGATAATTCATCTATTCAATGATTTTTTAATGCATTGACAATTCCTGAGGACAGCAATCTCTCCAAATCCTTTTTTCTTAAACTGTCAATTATGAATCTTCTAGAGTGTAGATTTTGCACAATTGGTGTAGTATTAATGTCAAAATAAATCATTTCTTGAAAACCAGGCAAATCGCAACAAAAACCCTGCTTTGAAAAAGACTGTTTTTTAGGAGAACCCTCGAAAGCGTAGAAATGAAGTTCATCATATCCAACAACCAAGAATGGCTTTTCCTTATTGTCAACAAGACAAACAACTTTTCCGACAAGTGATGAATCCTTCGGCTTGCCTAGTTCCCCTTTGTCATCTTTTGAAAATTTGATGTGTGGAAGTTCTCGAATTATGGTAATATGACTTTCGGAAAACCTGTCGATAACAAAACAAACCTGTTCCAATGAAATAGTAGTTGGCTTTGATTCAAGAGTTAAATGAGCAATGTCATTTAATGGGAGTTCAGGTGAAGAAAAAGTCAAACTGTTTAGAGAACTGTTACGTATATCACACTCTCTTAAGATCCGTAAATTACCATTTTTCAACTTCCCAACAACTACGCCGAATTTTAAATCTTCCAATCCTATATCTGTACTAGGATCTAGTTCATTCTTAACCCAGCATATTAAGTCCCACCGACTAGCATTGTTTTGCTCAGTTATATCTGAACAAAACCATAACCTCATCGCACACCTTGCTAATAATTCCTCCAATTTATCTGAATTGAGCCGCCCGATTCTAGATTTAACCTTGTCAGATTTTACTACCGTGACAATTTTCAGTTGGAAATACGTTTCGTGTTTGATTGTTTTTGTATTCTCATGCTCAATGCAATCCGGAGAAATCTCAAGTGATGTGAAAATCTTATTTCTAACCAACAAATGTTCCGGAGTTTGATATGATGTACCACTTAAAACAGCAATAATTTCGTCCTGGCATTGTAGCACAATTGCGGGATGTAAAGTGCCTTCCTCATCATCCTCAAATTCAAAATCTACCCAAATCAAGTCACCCAAATCAAAGTCATATTTCCGCATATAATCGTCTTCCAATTTTCATAAACCAATCCAGGACCAGTCTACGGTGGGAACCTCAACCACGTGATCTGTATGCTAGTAGCAGTATTTCACTGTCGATAGTACTTAAAGAAATTGATATGCACATTATAGCCGTTTACAAGGGTTATCCATAACACCCTTTGATTCATCTCTCCATACACATGGGCTTGCTATGGGCCATATTGAACGCTAGCGTCTAGAATGACCCACGCAAAGCCCATTCAAACACAAATTGTATTCGCATGGGTATTCGGATAACCCCTTTGAAAATGAAGTAATTGATTATTTCATACCAAGTATTTCTTTCAAATATTATCCAAAATAACGGGAGCATGTTTATGTACGTAGTGTTGAAACATCAATTGTGCAAACTGCTGGATATGTGATAATTGGTATTCTTATTCAATTAGTTCTAATAAAAATGGTACAGGTTTATACTCGTAAGAAAAGAAATTTCAAATATACATTTTGGACTTTTTTTGCTGGTGTTGAATTATCACTAATTCCGATTGTTGGGTTTGAAATATACTTCCATTTCAATCCATGCTATGGACAACTTTATTGTGGCTTTGGTCAAGGAATTGCATTGCTTGTTTGCTTGATTATTTCTGCATTATTGATCTTGCTGTCACTAATTTCCTTCCTATTTGGATACTACAGAACACCAACCGAACCTCAAGATGAC
>CAUZVL010000042.1:0-7588 GCA_963583355.1 Candidatus Thalassarchaeaceae archaeon | reverse complement strand
ACTCTTCCTGCTGCTCTCCTTCGGAGTTTGGCGTTCCTTCACCTCAGGTGTATTGAGAGAAATGATTGAGTTCTCAAAACTCGCAGGGGATATAAAAAAGGACATTTTTGACGGTGAAACGAAAACATTCGTTCTCGAAAAAAACGGTAAAGAAAAAGCCGTTCAAATCAAAACGATGAACAACGCATGGAACTCTATTATCTCACCACGATTCTCATCCGGTAGCCTTTATTTTGGCTTAAAGCGAGAAAAAGGTCTTCATCTTGATTTTTCGTCATGGAGCGACGGTGAAGATGATTTCATGACATTAATTGAGAAGGATGGAAATAAAGTCATTAAGGAATCTGAATATAATCTTGAAAAAAAGGGGCTAGCGCCTGCTGTTTACGCATTGGTAGATCTCATAGAACGAATGAGTTCTACTTCTACAGTTTGGGATGAGGTTTCTTCGGTCAGGGAATGAATTTCAAACCATAAACCGAGGGCCACCTTAGATTGAATGGGCTTTCAGTCGGTCAGTACACTGCCTAGTGTTCGATTCCTCACCGACGCTTTGATACTCTCTCACATCTTGGTAATTCCATGCGAGGTGGTCTCTCAGCCATGATTTTGACTCTTCTCATGCTGAGTTCAGGCTGTTTAGCACCAAACCTAGACACGCTTCCAACGGCCCCGGACGAAGATACAGAAGTGCCAACAGAACCATGTAACGGTTTGTTGATTCTATGCTTGAGAACTTATGACGAGGTCACATTCCCTGAAACCCATAACGCCTTTTCTACCCATCAAGACGGAATCTATTATCCAGCCAGTAACCATCGTACAGGACTTGATGCCCAATGGAATGCTGGAATGCGTGCATTCATGATCGACACCCATTACGAAGTACTTGGCGATGAACGAATTGAAACCGTGCGTCTGTGCCACGGAGACGATGACCGTGGATTCAGTCCTTGCACCTATGGAAACGTCGATTCAATTGCTTGGTTATCGAGTTTGTATCAAAAAATGGAACAGAATCCACGGGATATTGTGACTCTCTTGGTTGAAAATAATGTCCAACCAGACCATTTACTAGCCGTTATTGAACAATCTAACTTGTACGACAAAGTTTACTTTCATGAAATGAACTCTCCTTGGCCAACCTTACAGGAAATGATTGATCTGAATACCACTTTGGTTGTCTTTTGGGAGCAGGCCGGGGATGCATCGCACCCCTGGATTCATGATTTCCTTACCCACAGTTGGACGACCAATTACGGAGAAGAAAATACCGAGGATATGAATTGCGATCTTTTACGCGGTGATATCGACCAAGATGTCTTTCACATGAATAATTGGTTAAGAGGCCCTGCAGGCCTTTCCGACCCCTCACGAGGAGAGGAAGCCAACAATGTAGATTTCCTTATTCAACGGGCTACTGAATGCTGGCAACAACACGGTAAGCGCCCTACTTTCATCGCTGTCGATTGGTGGGAAGACGGTGATGTCGTTGCAGCTGCTAAAGCCATCAATGAATTGGAAAATTGGCAATAATCAATTTCAGAACCGTCAGTTGGAACGACCTTTGAGCATCTAGTTCTTCATTGGATAGCGTCAACACTCTGACAAGTATAATGGACATTAGTACCGAGAGAGAGATTAATGCTGATGCTCTTTTTGGGAATCTTGTTGTTTCTCACCATTGTCCTCGCAATAATCACCACTCGGTGGGACCCTCCTGTAAAAAAGTGTCCAGTGTGCGACAAAAGGACGATAAGAGAAGGCCAATCACGATGTACTCGATGTCTTTTGGGCAAGGTTTCTGGATATCAGTGTGCTACTTGTTCAGTAAATTTTCCCTTGAGCAGAATCACTCTGTTGACTCTATTTATTGCGCTAAAAATATCTCTAGCGATGTTATTTGCACTTCTCTTTGCTATTGTCAGTGGCCCACTTGTGGCAATATTAATGATGTGGATCTTTGGCATTTTGGTCTCAGTACGCCAACGATTGAAACTACGCAAGACAACCTGTAAGAAATGCAGCATTTGAGATTTTATTTGAATGCTCTGAATATTGCACTTCACTTCGTATGTGGCCCTTCAAGCGGGCCCAAGGGAATGATTCGGTATGTGTTAATACTCTGGTGAGACCAGAAATAATGCCCTTTGATATGGTTCCAATGACAGGTCTTGGCCACACCTGGTTGGTTGAGAATTCGCTCAATAAATGATTGCAAATTCGGATAGTCGATGATTCGTCGAAGGTTGCATTTGAAGTGAACAACATAAACCAAATCAAAGCGTACTAAGGTCGGGAATAGACAAATATCTGCTTCAGTAAGTTTCCCTTTCCCTTCTCCTACCAACCATTCACGACCATCGAGGTGGGCTTCTAACTCATCAAGACGGTCAAATAAGGCAGTAACAGCTTCGTCATAAGCAGATTGAGTTCGAGCGAAACCAGACTTGTATACACCATTGTTGACCGATTCGTAATTAGAATCGATCATGGCATCAATTTCGCTCTTTAGTTGCGGTGGGCATAATGTTGTTCCGTTGCCTAGGCCAGATCGAGCCATTGTATCGAACATTCTAATTATTTCACTACTTTCATTATTCACTATAGTAGCGTGTTTCTTATCCCACAACACCGGGACAGTTCCGATATTTTGGCTTTCTTTCCACCCGGAGAAAGCTCGATTATAGACCCCTTCAAGGCTGTTTTCACCATTGATGGTATCAGCGGTTACCCCTTCCTCTTCGGGATTAAAGGACCACGATCCATCACTATTCATATGCCAGTCAACCACATCGACAGTTATGTGATCTTCAAGACCTAATAGGGCTCTTGTGATGAGTGTTCTGTGGGCCCAAGGGCATGCATGGGAGATGTAGAGATGATAGCGGCCGCTTTCAACATCAAAGGTTCCTTTAGGCTCAATTACGTCGCGAAATTCACTAGATTTGCGGACGAATTTACCCGATTCATAGTTTTTTGTCCATGCTCTTGCCTGCTCGTCGGTTGGCTTCATAAGCAACTCTAACCACTGGTTTCTTATGAAGAAGACAGTTGGTATTTCAAAACTAAGTTTTATAATTGAAAACTGAAAAACTCAAAAACCAATCATTTTTCCTCGGTCATGTTTTCTCAAATCTTCCATCCGGGTGCTGCCACCACCACGCCCCTTCAGGTGTCTCGTACCAGGTGCCATTCTCTCTCTGGTGGTATTGGCCACCCGCTGGCAATTCCTCCCACGAATTTATCATCGTGGGTAGGTTCAAGGCGGCTTCGCCCTCAAGGTTTAAATCGGTCAATTCTTCAATCGTGTCGGTTTCTTTCCTTTTGATCATGAACGCGAAAACCAAGAAGATTACGAGTAGTAGTGAAATGAATCCGACGATTCCAATGGTGGTTGAAGAAAGGCCGGCTTGGCTCGAATCATCGATTGAATCATCCGGTTTCTCATCGACTGGTTCAGGGGTGGGCTCAAGAACCGTGAATGTATGAGCACCCTCGTTCAACATCAGCCAATAACCACTCCTTTCTTCTGCTTCAAGCCGCCATTGCAAGACATAATCTCCCACATCTAATCCTGATTTCAAAGTGCACGACATCACCTCGGTCATACCGCTATCAAGCTCTATCGAGGAGCAGGTGAAATCAGCCGACGGTCTGGTGCTGACCATTCTCAACGAAATCACCCTATCACCGCTATTTTCCACCGTACAATTAGCTTCATTGCATTGAGATTGGATGAGAATATTCCACCATAGAGTAGCATCGATTGTCTCGGTGTAATTCTCACAGATTCCGATGCTGCAAATCCTCAATGTGACCTCATGACTCGAGTTGGTTAGATTGTCTAGAACTAAGGTGTCGGATAGTTGACCATCATCGATATCGACGACAACCCATTCCTCACCATCGACAATCCAGGTCAAAGTGCCTTCAGTAGTTCTAAAATAAACTTCACCGGTAAGTATTATCGATTCACCATTAGTTGATAGATTAACTTCGCTGGATTTAATCACCGGCGCTGGTTCAGGCACATCTATCAGATGAAGGGTGAGGTTTACTTCATTGCCAGACAAATCAGAAATATGAATGCGAGCCTGGTATGAACCCGGTATCCAATTGGATGTTAATATCGTGGCAAAACCAGTATTCGATTCGTTCAGCTCAAAATATGTAGTAGATTGAATAATTGCCTCTCCATCAGGGTCGAGAACAAACAACCATGCACTAACTGAATCACCAGTCTCGGTAGACCATTCTACATCGACTTTGAGTCCATCAGTCGTCTCGGTTGCTATTGCTGAAATTATTACAGGAGATACGCCATCTTCGATAATGAAACTGGCATCAACGCCTTCAATCAAGCCATCGCTATCAGCCATTCCACCATCGGTCTCACTTGCTAGGACCTCCACGGTCCACGACCCCAGGTCGGCGTGGCTTGGTTCCCAGTCGACCGTATAAGCCGATTCTAAATCACTCCAAGTCATGGTGAGGGTTTGGGTCGATGCGGAGAAATTAAGTTCGATATCTACATTGAGATCCGATCTATTATTTGCTTCTTCCACGGTGAAACGTAGGCTATCAGGGGTGCTGAATGAACCATTCTCAGCGGGCTGGCCGTCGGTGGTTGTAATCATCAATCCTGCTATGGAAGGAATCGATGGGAGAACTGTGATAGAATCCACATTGAGTAAAAGGACCGAGTTTCCGTCAGCATCAGTCAACTCGACACTGAACCACATTTCATGTTCTTCAGCAGCATCTAGTTGGTTGGTCGAAAAACCTGCCCAATAGCCCTGAATCTGTGAATTCCATACCAGCCATTCAAATGAAACCATGGATGGAATCCCTTGTTCTGAGACTTGACCTTCGTGGATCCAGACCCGGCCTTGAAGAGAATCATCGGCGATGCTCTCTTTGACGATGACAGCGATCGATTCACCGTTTCTTGCATCAGCTCCATCGATTCCGCTGACCCTGTGGGTAACCGATTGAATCTGAGGGTCGATATCATCGACCCATTCGATTCTGAGCTCACTTAATTCGAGGGTTTGGTTCCACATCATATTCAAACCATCACCGGTGGCCTGAATCAGATAATCGGTCAAACAAGATGATGTTGAATCATACCAGGTTCCACAGGTCGTAAGCGCATGGGATTCCATCTGGGCGGTGATGTCAATAGTTCCAGCTAGGGTGTGATCAAAACTGAGATTTGAAATACTGAAGGTTGAGAGGTTGGAGAACGAGAGACTGAGATTCAAGATTCCCCAATCCATTTGGTCATTGGTTGTGTTAGAATTGGTCGGCCAAGTAGCTTGAACCATCGCCTTAGGGATGATGAGGTCGATTCCACCAGCAATAACGTCTTGATCTGTCCAAGTCAAAAAATCGCCATTATCGGTGGTTGCGGTGACATTTCCCGTGAACCCTTGCTCGACCTCGAGCCATAGCCAGAGGTCGGTAACCGCTTTGGCCTGCAAGGGGACATCAAGCCAAAGATCGACACCGACCGCGGTTAGAACCGACCCACTCTCGGTTATATTTCCGAGTGAGCTGAGGGGGCCGAGGATGTTTTGGCCTTCGAGTTCAAGGTTCAGATTATCCATGTGGCTAATCATCGTATAACCCAGCACCAAGGCGGTCAGGGTTGGAGATGGCCCAGAGGTTGACCTTTGGAAATCGTAGCGGAGAATGATGCTGGAAAAGCGCGGCATCACCTGGTGGGTGATGTTGCCCTCGAGCCAGCCGGACCAATCGTTTCCATTCAGAGTGTAATTATAACTAAGGTTGAGATTTGAACCTGCTGGGATGGTTGCAGTAGTATTCAGCCATGCCATCTTGATGATCTCGGCTCCACCGAGAATCCCGGTCTGGTATCGGCCATCGGTTGCGGATAAGTTACCGCTGCTGGAGTTGAAACCGGAGAAAGTGTTGTTAGTCTGATTGCCAACTCCACTATTGGCACCTATGGTTCCATCGGATCCAGTACCGTACTTTATGCCCTTAGCGCCGCCGCTGCCTGCGCTGACATCGACCGTTCCAGAGTTCGATAGAGAATTTGTCATCGTGGTTAATTTTACGAAGCCACCCGAGCCGCCGCCACCACCATCGCCTCCGTGATACATCATCAAGGACGGACCAGTTGGTGCAACAGCATCATGGCCATCACCGCCATCACCGCCGATGGCGCTTACCTCTCCAGATTGGCCAATCGAGATGGTGTTGGCTTTGAGGATGAGGGAACCACCGGAGCCACCTCCGGCTGCATTGCCACCATTTCCACCATTGGGCGGGGTTGGACCATCGTCTCCATTACCACCATCGCTGGTTACAGAACCGTTGATGATAATAGATCCAGATACTATCGTGATTACAACGCCGCCAGCGCCGCCATTCGCAATTAATGATGATGAACTGGTAGGATGCGTATTTGAGCCACCGGCCGAACCTCGTTCTGCTCCTGTGCCATATGAACTACCGCCGTTGCTCGATGAACCACCGCCGTTGCCGCCACTCGATGTATGTCCAGCCCCACCAGCACCATCGCCGGCCCAACTGTTGGAAGCGGTTTCAGAACTCCCTACGCCGGTGTTGCCAGCGACCAGATCATCACCGTTTATCGATGTGAACGAATCGATGATGACCTCGTTTGCATGAATGGTGAGATTACCGGTAGCAGTAATGCTACCACAGGAGGTGATACCGCATGATAATTGCAGTCTGTCGTATGAATGAAAGCCCTGAAGGTAGGAATTATTGAATAGGTGGAGACTGCTATAACCAGTAGTAGATGGTCCTGTAGTCGATTGATTGAGTATCAAACCGTTTGGGTATATTGTAAGATTGGAAGAATTGCCAAGAGTCGAGTGAGATGCCACCATATCAACAGTCCTCTCGGAGGAATTTGTCTCCGGGGTTAGTTCCCAGTCGAGGCTTGCTGAGTCGACTCGGTAACCTGGGAAATGTGGAATCGCTGTCGTTTCATTCAAGCCGGGGTAGAGTTCGACCGACTTCTGAAAAGCTTCGAATTCGTCCTTTTGTATTGGGCTCGAGGAGATGGCTGGAAGGGCAACAGATATCAGGATTAATGCTGCGAGTGCGATGGAACGTGACTTCATTCTATTTACCCCAAATTGTCCGTTCTGTGGCTGTGGTTTGAATCTATCTGTTCGATAAATTAACCCCAGAATCTTCTGGTTCGAGCATAATCGATTTCCGCGATGTGAATCGCTTCGAGCAAAGCATCTCTATTTCCACGTTGAACCTTTCTCATTATGCGTTGACAAGTCATCTCTCCAACCCCTCTTCCCATCATTGCAAGGATTGCTTCCATCCCGCGATTGGCTACCACCTGAGCATTTTTCATCATCCTCTCCTGATCTTTTTTATCATCTGATTCGACCCATTTAATCAACTGTTTTTCAAGACCTTCCCGGGATACAGCGAGCATTTTACCACCGCATCTAATACAGGTTTTAGGATCATCGATAACCGTATAGCGAGCAACTCTAAACCGACGGGTGGTTTTACATTTCAAACAACATGTAACCGCTCTTTCATTCATCAAACGACCTTCTAACCT
>CAUZVL010000041.1:0-7595 GCA_963583355.1 Candidatus Thalassarchaeaceae archaeon | reverse complement strand
GCTCCAGAATAAACATGGTACAGCAAGATATCTGCTAGAGTAGCATTTTCTTCATCTGTATCAAATGTTGACAAATCTATTCCAGCCGCTGTGAACGCATCATCGGTTGGAGCGAACACTGTGAAGGGTCCATCGCCTTGAAGCGTAGTCACTAAATCAGCGTGGGTAAGTGCTGCGACCAAGGAGTCATGATCTCCAGTGGATATGGCATTTGCCGGTATGTCATCGTTCTCATCAGCAGCCACACTGAGTGGTACCGCTGATAATAAAAGTAAGGCTACTAGCATGCTAACAGTTTTTAGTTGCATAAACTTAGGTCATTAGGCTAGTATATCATTATTTGTTTAAGTCTGTGACAGAATATTATTATTGAACTCATTGAGTTTATAGAGATTCTAAACTCTTTGTTCGAACAGATGAAATTCTGGATGAATACAAGGGTGCCCATTGTCTCACTTACTTCGCTAAGAGTTAGTGAGCTATTGATATTGGGTGACAATGAAATAATTTATTCGGATTCGATAATAATGGTTTCTTTTTGATTTTTGAAACGATTCCAAACTGCTAAGGACTACCCCCTTGCAAATGCAAAACCATAATTGTCCAGGTTTACACTTTCCAGGAGTAACTCTCCCAATTGTTTTCTTTTACGACATCTTTCAGCTTTCCTTCTGGATTTATCGCGACCGGATTCCCTACCAGTTTCATAAAAAAGGAATCCGCGTAGGTATTGCCGTAAGCCCAACACTTGCTTAGATCGTGATTATTCTCTTTAGCATCTTCCTCTACTACTGGAACCTTGCCCTTTCTTCTAGGGACCGACCAGCCTCGCTCTGAACCCGAAATTATTCCTTTCATCTCTTCGGGCCCACAGCCATAGATCTCATCCATCCCGAGCTGTTTGCCCATGGCGATTGCCATCGGCTGGATTGTTGCTGTTACCAATACTAATCTGTGGCCTTGAGCCCGGTGCCATTCCAGCCTTTCTTTAGCATCTGAAGAAACTCTATGTTTGAGTTTTGAATCTACAAACTCTTCGGAGAGTTTGTTTAATGTCTCCCAAGTTGATAGAGAAAAATGGCCACGGTTTCTTGCACAATCATATACAGATCGACCTCGTAATAGATTTCCAATGAATCCCAATGCCCACGAAGTTGACCCCAGTGGAATCCGCCAAGGTCGGCGCTTTGCTAAGCCAAATGCGAGGGTTTTCTCGCTCGAATCATCCAATAGGGTGCCGTCGAGGTCAAAGTAAGCCGCAACCTCACCCATAATTGGTGGTGTTAGTAGGTTTCACTTGATGATGTCGATTCATCTTGTGGTAATGGCCCGTAAACACGGCGGCCTGCAGTATGGTCTTGCCACCAAGTAAGATGGGGTTTGAGATGACGAGGAATGAAGAAGCCGATTTTGCGCGGAGTCAATCCGTGATTTCGCATATTTCTGTCATTTGAGAGGAATGCTACAATCGATTGGGCCGAACATCCTGGATTTGAGAAAACAAAACGCATCACCTCTTCTTTAAGTCGTTGTAATCGTGCTTTCTTCTGCGAGCCTATTCCGGTTATGGGGGGTGCCATAATTTTGGAAATAACCTCTAAGCATATCAAAGCAAAGGGTGGGGGCCATGGGGTCCCATGCCAAGAGAATAGACTTTGAAGGCCCAGCCTCTGGCTTGGTTTGGTCCCAATGGTCGATAGTATCGAAATCAACCGCATCAATGTCCGAGATTTGCTCTCTGTCGACCTCAATGTTATGATGAATAATCCTGATGATATGGACTTCATCCCGCGCGTCCACATGAATGGTCGTCTCTTTTCAATCACCTCTGCAACCAGTGGTGCGAAGATGTGTGAAATTGAATTGGACGATGTTCAAAACGAAGCAGCACAACGCGACCGTCAAGTCGAATTAAGAGTTAAATTCCAAGTTAAGGGAATGCATGGCCGCTTGAATAAAATTCATCCGATCATCGCAGATGGTAAAGCAAAGAAATTGGCTACTGCAAACTGGAAATCTATTCAGCCTATTCAATTCAATTGAATTACTTGATTTCATTCGTAAGCGATTTCGGTTAAAACCGGGACCTGCACGGTTATTGTGATGGTTAAAGTCCAATCGTTGCCCGCATCAGGGTCCGGTACTCCATCGATGAAACTATCTGGGTCCGCATCGGTTGCAATGATGGTCCAAATCCAATCGCCTTGACCAAATCTTGCGCCAGGGGTGTTGAGTAAGGACTCGAGTAATTCAGCTGCTGAATCCGCTTCGAATACATCGTTAGTACCTGTGGGATTGAGATCTGTATCGTTGAGTTCGGCCGAAGTTGTTTCGTTCCGGGTAATATTTCCAGGAGTGGTTTGACTCGAGCGCTGATGTCCATCGTCGACCACGTTAATCGATAATGTAAAATTATCAGGTGGTAAAAATAATTCTTGGTCCAATTCCAATAAAGCTTGGTACGAAATTACCCTCGCTGCTTCGCCCGGGGTGAGGTTGACGCTCCAAGATTCGCTTTGATTTAGATAATCATTGAAATCCCATTCAAGTGTATTTTCGATCCAGACCACTTTGAACATTCTGCTCTGAACATTGAACTCGAATTGTTCAAATGCGGTGCCGCCTACTCCGTCATCGACCATCAGTGAACCCATGATGAATCCACTACTGGTCGTTGGAATGTAGACCATCTGTTCGCTCGAATCCAAATCGTTGCGATAATCACCATCGCCGTCACTATCCTCGAGGTGGTTAAGGTCCCATGCAAATGACAACGCCCCATTTTCAGGATCGGTGGTTCCAGATGCGTCCAAGAGGACTATGTCGCCGGCTCTAACATCGCTAGGAATGGTCAAGTTGATCCTTGGTGCACCATTTACCCTGATTGTAACGGTGGTGCTATCCTCGCCACCTTGGTCATTGGTTACGGTGAGTCGAACCGTAAAGGCTCCAGGCTCTATAAATTGATACGAGGTGAATCCTGCAATGGTTGTCGATTCATCACCGGTACCGAAATCCCAGGTATATTCTTTGATAATTCCCTCTATCGCATCCGAGGTCCGGGCATCAAAGGTTACCATTTCGCCTTCTTGTATCTCGGTTGGAAATGCGCTCAATCCCGCTCGAGGCTCGACTGTAGTATCGAGTACTGCGCCGGTACAACCTGCAATCGATTGAATGATTAGAACTAGGACGATAAATAACGACCCTTTGATGTTCATATTTGGGCGGTCGGCTGCGTCCTATCTAACGATGTCGTTAGCGTGGGCGCGCTATTAACCTGATTTAGAGGTCGAACTCTTCGGGCAGGTCTCCGATTATCTTGACATCGACCAAATCATCTCCTAGCTCGGTAATATCAACATGTTCTACTACGTTAACCTCGTAATTTGACGTTTCGTCATCATTGAGCAATTCGTCCATTTCAACCTCACCAGCATCGTACTCTGGCCTCGGGTCTTCGACTTTTTCCTGTTGTAAAATCTCTTCTTTACCATCGAGTGCACTCAAGGTTTGATCAAGTAAAACATCGATATTCATCTCAGGTAATTTCAGTTCCGGTTCAGGTTCTGGTTTTGGTTCGGGCTCGGCCTTGCGGAACCAATCTTTTATTGCCATCGCTTCGGCTTTCCAGTCTAAGGCAATTATCTCTTGCCCCGCGATGTTCATGTGTATCGAACATCAGCGTGCTAAACATGGTAGATGTTTTGGAGGGCCACCGTGTTCTTTCCTTCGACCTAGAAACCACAGGGGTCTCGACAATGAACGACCGCATCGTGCAGGTTGCATTGGTCGGGGCTGAAGCAAATGGTGATTCGATTCACTACGAAAATTTAGTCAATCCCCAGCGGCCGATTCCTTCTGGAGCATCTCGGGTTCACGGGATTTTTGATTCCGATGTTAGGCACGAACAGATTTTCAAGCATTATGCTAAGGAATTATTCGATTTGATCGATGGCGCGGTTATCGTTGGACATAATGCCCGGCGCTTCGATATGCCTCTGCTCGATAATGAATATTTTCGCTGTGGAATGACTCCCCCCAAGCCTCTGGTCTTACTCGATACATTGGAAGCGGTTCGCAAATTGAAAATCCCCCGCCCACATAATTTGGGCGCTCAGTGCGCACGCCACGGCATCGATTTGACAAATGCTCACGATGCTGCAGCCGATGCTGCGGCGAGCTTGTTGCTATTATGGAAAGTGATGAGAAATCATCCAGCCAGTTTCAGACGGTCTCTCGTCGATATCGAACAATGGTTAATCCACGGTGATGCTCGTAAAGATGAAAGTGAATTGGGTAGATCTCTAGCGGATTTAACTCCAGTTGACCCTCAGGGGAGAATTAGAAAACAAGATGGACGCTATATCCTCGGATTTGGGCGCCATCGTGGTAGTGATTTAGAGATGGTTCTAGGAGAAGATCCACGCTATGTCGATTGGTTGTTATCGCCAAAGGGCATCGAGGACGAGACGACTAGAGATTTGCTCAAAGAGTATCTATCAAGCGTCGGGAATCGGTGACCAAGCCAAGACGTCGCACCAATGTCCTACTCTCCAAGTTCCACGAGCTGTCATCGCACTACCGATAAAAATTGGACCTTGATGGCCGGTTGCAAGCAATTCTTGGAGTGCTTCTTTGCCACGTCCATCGAAAGAGATTGGAATCTGTACACCGGTTGGCATCGCTCTGCCTTCTGCGTTAGCAGGTTCGCAAATCTCGGCTAACCCAGTGCCACTAACCGTATCAAAATGTTGCAGTAAAATTACCGCATCGCTGAAATCTTCAGTACCTAATGTGCCGTTTTCTAAGCGCCAATTCCACCAATGAGGGCACCAGGCTTTCCAATCACAAAATCCTCCGCAAGAATCCTTGCCGACCTTCGGAGGTAATGGAGTGGTTGTTGGTTGGGTGGCTTCCCATGCTGTTAATGCATCTTCGATGACCGATTTGCCAACTGCGCTATATCTGGTTGAATTAACCGTATACCAACCCTCGGTTTTTACCGGTGGAGCGTTTTTATTATTGGATAATAAAATATCTCGGTAGAGTAATAATTGCCGTTGAACTTCTGGCTTGAGGTCGTGTTCTGGAGCCCGGCCGGTCTTAAGGTCAGCAACTATCCAGCCTTGCATTTTTCCCGCCGAGTCAATATCGGCAAAGAGCATATCGAGGCGGCCCATCAATTTGTTATCACTAGTGCGTAATTCACCTTCGACCGCGATGACTCGCTTGAGTAAATTTCTCCAAACTTTTATCGGGGTTTTTAGTGGTAACATCCCCTCTGCTCCGGCGAATTCCAATAACATACTCAGCGCCCCCCGTTGCTGTTTTTTGGCCTTAGCCCATTCTTTTTCCTTCCACATCGGGCGACGAGGAGTAGCCATGAAAACTTCCTTTTCCTCTTCCCATCTAGTTTTGAGAAAGCCTTCTGCCATCTCTGGCAGCCAATGGGTTTGATCGTCATCCTTTCCGCTTAGGTCGACACAAAGCAGGTCTTCGACCGAGGCGTGAACCACAGTTCCAACGCTTGCAGCCATGCCGGCTTTACGCGGTAGTTTTTGCCGGCTGAGCCAATACATCCGAGGGCAGGTCTCATATCGATTCCACGCCGAAGGCGAAAGAGTGTGTGTGATTGGACCCCCCATAGGTGTCTTGGGGTGAGGTCAACCTTCAAATCGCTTTGCGATTGGTTTGAACCGATTTGGGGTTTGATTGATACGGGAGGGCAACTCTGGTAGGCATATGACTCAAGCTGCGGTTAGGCTAGATGCCGGTGTTATCACCGAAGATGCCCTTGTGGTCTGTTGCTTCCCTTCGGTCGGAATGGTGTCCTCGGTTGTGGCCCACTTTTTGATCGATCATCTCGAATTGGAATTCGTTGGTGCGGTAACCCATCCACAACTTCCAGCTCTTTGTTTGGTTCAAAATGGTGAACCATTCCCACCGATTCGGGCCTATGCTGGCGATCCGGTTTGTAAGATAGATGATTGCGACCGAGTTATTTTGTTGATGAGCGAATTGGTCGTCCCCGACCCTCTGGTTCACGACATCGTAACCGCTCTCTTCGATTGGTCAAAGGATTCCAAAGCCCGCCGTGCGGTCTTGATCGACGCTTTTGCGCGCAAGGGCATCAAAAGTGGAGGCTTAAACGGCCAAGAGCCGGTCGTCGAGTACGATGATACCGAGGAAATCGACGTTCTTGGGGTTGGAGCAAATCCAGAGATGGTTAAAATCCTTGAGGATTTAGGAATTCAGCCGCTCGAGCAGGGCGTCATCAAGGGAATGACCGGAGTTATGCTCGGAGAAGGCCGGCGTCGTAATCGAAATGTCATGAGTATCATGGTAGAAGCCGACCCTCGATTCCCAGATGCTAGAGCGGCTGCGGTCGTAATCGAACATCTGAACAAATTATTACCGATGATCGATCTGGACCATGCGCCATTGATGGCCGAAGCAGAATCCTTGGAAGAACAGATTCGTTCGATGATGGAAGGTGCCCAACCATCTCTAGGAGATGGAAGTTCCAGCTCTAACTCTATGTTGTATGGTTGATTTTACAATCAATATCAAACCGAGTATCAAGATGATTATACTAGCCCATTTAGGGAATAGGAATACAATCTCTTTTGGTAAAAAGAACAGCAAGGTTTCACCACGTGAAAACTCGCCACCAATACTCGCAGTCGTCATAATCAAACCGGTCGCAATCATTCCAATTCCGGCATGAATTCTGTCAATGGCTGCACCTCTTTTCCACTTGATTATCAAACCTAAAGAAAGTCCAGTTGCCGTCATTGACAATAATAATTTATTAGCCAATAGTGGATTGTCCAATCCATCACCAGGTGCTGCGTTTACCCCGGTGATAATCGCCAATGGTGTTGCCAATAATCCGCCCAATAATGCCCAATGTGCAATCGATTCGCGTGCTTCTGGCCCTTTATCAAGTGCACACATCAAAAATGAGATTCCAGCTAAAGCGAACATTCCAACCACCAACTCAGTAGAGATTACGTGCAGGGTTCCACTCGAGATCATATACTTCCACCTCTCACTAAATCATCCAAATATTGTTGGCCATAATGTTGCCATTGTTCCATATTCCAGCCCGCAGGAAGGCCTGTTACGGGGATTGGTGGTAGGGGGCTTGGATTATTCAATTCTCCAGTTGAGAACGCTGGAGTCTGATCATATTTTTTCAAATTTTCATCATCAGAGGTTGGTCTTTGCAGCAATACCAATCCTGCACCCAAAATCAAAAGTGCAAAGCCTTGCAAAAACAGCGTCGGTTCATCGACTTGCCAACCATCCTCTTGAGTGACCACTCTAAACCATGGGGTGGTTTGGTCTGGCCCTTCGCCTTCGAGTAGTGCTCGCCATTCAATCACTCCAGCATTCACCGCGACCGGAAGGGTGAATTTGCCATCTTTGACGGCTAGGTCGATCGGTGTACCGCCTTCTAATCGGTATTCGACGATGAAGGAATCGACGTTTTCGGTTTCGAGAGTTATGGTCAATTGTTCACCGATGTCTCTATTTGCAGGTGGTGAAAAGTCACCAGAAAGTCGTGGGAGATTTTCTGGTGGGTCAAC
>CAUZVL010000040.1:0-7694 GCA_963583355.1 Candidatus Thalassarchaeaceae archaeon | reverse complement strand
GGAATGGTTCTTTTTGAGAATCAGCCGGAGGAGGAATTGTACTGGAGTACCGTCCGGGGAGAAATGGATGTTAATCCAAATCTTGGACATCAATGGGGTGGGAAGGGTCGAATCGGTGCAATCGCAGCATGCGCTTGGCCTGCCAATAATGTAACCTGGGAAGGTATCGCTTGGCGAATAGGTCAACGCAAAGTGTGCCCGGAGGCTCTAGAGCGTGTAGACAATTTGGATGGAACGTTTCTGTGCAGGGATCCTAGGACCAACCGGGGATTAATCGCACCTCGAGGTCCTTGCCCAGTCATGTTTGGAATCCGAGCAATAACACCAGAAATCGCATTAGATGCAACAAAATCTCTAATCAACGCAAAAGATACAGCAGATGTGAGTGGATATAGGATCTTTGCGACAAATCAAGCGAGTGGAGACCACATTACTCAAACTCATATTACGGCTATTACCAGTAATACTATGTTAAAAGGTGGCCATGTAATTTTGAATGATAAATTATTATGCTTTTCAGAAAGTGGTGATATGAATTTACTTTGCCAATGGCTCAAAGTTTCTGATGAGATTGAATATTTTGGTATGGAATTTGCCGGACAAATTCATTTGGAGGGTTTGAAATTGATTTCATCTACTGAATTTGAGCGCCCAATTTGCCAATGTGGAACCAGAATGAAATCGATGGGTTCACAGCAGGGTATTCGATGTCCAAAGTGTAAGTTGACAGGTGATGACAACTGGTTAGAAAGCCCTAGGACACCGTTGTTCAAAGGATGGGTCCAGCCTCCTGTAGACAAAAGGAGACATTTGGCTAGACAATTCTAGTCTTCGTCGCTTTCACCTAATAAATCAGCCATTTCATCTAGGGCATCATCGTCAGGTTCATCGAAATGTTCTGGATTCTTTGCTGCACCATCCAAGACATCTTCGCCAGCAACCGCTGGTGCGTTGGCCGCTTTTGCTTTTGCAATATTTGCTCGTCCTCGGTTTGTCAAGAACCAAATCATACCCAAAAGGGAGAGTCCGAGAAGAATGTAAGTCACTTGGTTCGAGGTTACCATGTTTTAGTGGGAGAGAGAAACCACCTATACTCTTTGTGGATTCATGCTAAGACAAATCCTTGTTCTTCCAAGCGAAGTGAAACTTCATCATCGCCTTTGAATAGAACCCGTGTAGAATTTGCAACCGGTCTGGTCAAAAGCCATACTTCATCGTGATTCAATGCCGCCGCTCCTCTTGCTATCAGCGGTGAACCATCCATAGCTTCGCCACCTTTGGAAATCATCAAAGTCGTCCACTCGGTACTCGATGTGAATTTGTTGACCGCTTTGCTTACATCTTTTGGAATTCGCCCATGATCTGGACAAAAATCATCCAGAACGACCAAACTTACACCTGGAAGCATTTTTGATGCATTCAAAAGTGATTCAAGAGCTCGATCGAGGTTACCTCCGAGATTTAACCCATGGAATCGAGAAGAAACACTCAAATCCAAATCGGCAAAAAGTTGCGAGAACCTAGTTCCATCGGGCAAATCTGGTGATGCCCACAAGACCCTTCCCCCGGCAAGAATTGCTTGACGTGCTAATTGGATTCCGACCGTAGTCCCTCCGCACGCCCCTTCAACCGCCAAATGAATGGTTGAACCATCAAGTTCTGCTTCCCACATCTAATTAGTAGGTGGATGGCCGCGGTTGAATAACTTGTTGGACTCAGAGTGAAATCGTGCCCAGGTTATCAGGTCCGTCTTCCTCGTCTTCGCTATCGCCGAGTAAGAGGTCGAGGAGGTCCGTGGTAGAATCTCCTTGGTCAGCATCTGCTGCTGCCGAAGTAATCGCTTTCTTAGAACGGTTTAAACGGGCTGACATCATTTGGTGGGATTCGAGTTTGCGAGTTGCATCCCGATAATCTTCTGCTGAAAAATAACCGATATACCCGCCATCCGGTCCAGTTATTACAATGGCGTCAGGTTTCTCAATCGACATTTGTTCAAGTGCTTTATTTAGTGCCATGTTTCCAGGCATTGTCGCGATATTTGTTCGCATGATTTTTTCGAGTTTGGTCTTGACCGGATTTGTACCATCAGCCATCAAGAAAAAGATATCTCGTGCTGTAACAACCCCTTGAACAGCGCCGGACTTGTTTTGGACCAAAACAGCATTATTCGGATTATCGGCCATCCTATCTCCGATATCACCAATTGTGGTCTTTGGAGCAACGAGAATGTGCTCATCGGTA
The DNA here is from genome assembly GCA_963583355.1 of Candidatus Thalassarchaeaceae archaeon. GTDB lineage: Archaea > Thermoplasmatota > Poseidoniia > Poseidoniales > Poseidoniaceae > MGIIa-K1. Next base: position 5,453 of record CAUZVL010000040.1, on the reverse strand, counting down.
ATCGACATATCGGATAGGGTTGGCTCTTGCATGGCATGGCTTAAGCGGTCCTAGGAAATAACGGCTTTGGGTTATTTAATGAAAATCCATATGACCTAGTATATTATCGTCGGTTCCATGAGCGACGAAAACATCATGCGTAAGGGAGAAAAAATCCCACGCCGACCACCTTCCCAGTTCGATGAAATAGAAGGTGGTTTATTAGCTGCGGTAAAGCGAGATGGCTTATTGGGAACCGCACTTGAAGATAAAAATCAATATGGGCCCCAAGGAATGATTGTCTTATTGTTGATAGTTGCGACCTTGACCGGTGGAGTTCTACTGCTACTTCGCAGTCTTTGAGTGACTACTCTTGGGCAACATAGATACCCTAATCGAGGGTGAGCCATAATTCGATGGGACCTCGAAATGGAATTGAACCGGCTAATCTTAAACCCGGTTTTAATGATAAACGTTGGACTATTATGGCAGCATTATTTGGTGCTAATAGCGCTATTCTGTTAGTTCAAGGGATTCAACAAGAATCTAATCATTCTACCCTCAGGGAAATAGGGTTGGTTATAATTGTTATTTGCTTGCCATTCCAAGCGGTTTATTTCATGATTCATACATATGTTATCGAGTATTCAGAAGCTATTGGGGGGAATCAACATATTGTTTTACAGAGATTGTCAGCCCTCTGTCAATTAATTTCATATTTATCCATAACTGGTGTGATCACACTTTGGTATAACTTATCGCATATCGTGGGTTTGGCTTTTACTTTATCTGCTTTAACCGCTATAGTCTTGGTCAGACTTGCGATGAGTCAGGCTGAATCGCTTGAAAAAGAACGACACTTATCTGAATAAATAGAGCCCTTCATTTTATGGCTGCGCGGGCAAGTTCGACCACTTCGTCGACAATTTCCCCTGCTACGCCAATGTGGTTAGCCGGGTCAAACATCGCTTCCAATTCCTCAACACTAAATGAAGCAGCAATCGCAGGAGTGCGAGCGCATACATCGATCAATTCCTCTTCGTTAGCAATTGCCTCGAAAGAAGCGGCGCGCAGAATTTCATGAGCTTCTTCCCGGCCGATTCCATGGTCGACCAATTCAATCATGACCTTTTCAGCCATAACCAAGCCTTTCTGATCGGTAATATTGCGCATCATCCTCTTAGAATCCACCCACAGATTGGTCAAAACATCCGATGTCTTTGCCATCACATCCTCACAGAGTGCGGATGCGTGAGAGAGGGTGAATCTTTCACTAGAAGAATTAGCAAGATCACGCTCGTGCCACAGTAATGCATTCTCATAGGTCGGAATAATAAATGAACGAACGATTCGAGCTAATCCTGATGCGTTCTCAGATATAATTGGATTCTTCTTATGAGCCATAGTCGAAGAACCAACCTGCTTTTCCACATCGAATCCCTCGCCAGCTTCGGCGATTTCACTTCGTTGCAAATTACGGACTTCTTGGAGGATTTTTTCACAGGTACAAGCGACATTAGCAAGCCAAGAAACATATTCCACATAGCGGTCTCTTCCAACAACTTGGGTGGTCGCCAAGGGAACTCCAAGCCCGAGATGGGTCAAAATCAACCGTTGTAATTCACGGGCGCCTGCTCCTTGAGCTGCTCCGGTACCAACAGCGCCTAAAAATTTTCCAACCGCAATACGCGGTGCAGCCTCGTCCAATCTGATTAATTGTCGTCGCATTTCATCGAGCCAAACCGCAACTTTCAATCCAAAGGTGATAGGTACAGCAGCTTGGCCATGAGTACGCCCTAACATTACCGTATCCCGCTCTTTGGCCGAAAGATCTGCGGTAATTCCCATCAAGCGGCACAATTGCTCACGCAATAAAACAATCGAATCACGCAATTGTAGCCCTACTGCGGTATCGACTATGTCGTTTGACGTCGCTCCCAGGTGAATACACCATCCGGCTTCACCAGCAGATTCAACCATCGCTTTGGTAAGCGCCATGATGTCATGACGGGTTTCTGCCTCGATTTGGGACACCCTTTCTTTGGTAACTATGGATGGTTTGGCGATCGATTCAACGATCGCATAATCTTCTGCTGATACACGCCCCATCTCTTTATGAGCCCAAATTAATGCTCTCTCAACCTCTAATTGGCGGGAGTGGCGGCCGAGTTCGGACCAGATTTCTTTGAATGTTTCACAGCCGTAGCGGTAGTCCAATGGGCAGAATGCCATGATTTACTTGCCTGAGTGACCAGCCAATGAACCTTCCTCATAAAATCCGATCAAAAATTAAGGAGCCACGGATACCATCCCATCGAACTTCATATTGTAAATCTAATTCCCCTACCATATGAGGTCCAGCGATAACAAGGGTTTCATATTCCCCTCCCTCACCGTCGATATTGAATCTATATTTTGCAGCAAGAGCTGCTAATTCAATTAAAGATTCTTCAGTAATAATACGTCCGAGCCATTCTTCGCCCAAGCCTTGTGCAGATATACCTGTAATCATTACTTTGAATCCGTTTTCTACCAATCCATTCATGTGAACCATACTGGGTTGATGCCATAGAGGGGTGAATGATTTAATTTCTAATTTTTCACACATTCTCTCGAGGCGAGTTTTTTGATAATCCGACCTTAGTGCACCGGATACGATCCCGTCGATTTGAAGATTCAAAAGCGCTTGCTGGAGATCATCCACTTCGGTTTCTGCTTCTCCCACAGTATCGACCGGAAGCCATTCGATCGAGCACAATTCTGCTTGTTTTTGAACAAGAGAAGTCCCGGGAATCTGAAACATCCAAGAATTATCACCGCTAACCAACATTGTCACAAGATGGGAGACCTCCCAACCTTGACATTGTGCCCACCAAAGTGCTGCATTACTATCCTTCCCACCACTTGATAGGACTGCGACCTTCATCGGTGGTGCTAAGCCGCCAAGGTTGATAAGACCCCGACCCCGACAGCGACAAAGAGGTGTCCAAGATGCAGCCAAGTGGAAGAGGATATGACCATGGGATTACTACCTTCAGTCCTGAGGGGAGATTATTCCAAGTAGAATATGCAAGAGAATCAGTAAAGCGTGGTACCACGACCGCAGGATTAAAATTCCGTGAAGGAATTGTTTTGGTTTGCGATAAGCGAATCGCCAGCAGATTGATTATCCCGGAATCGATTGAAAAAATGTTTAAAATCGATGAACATGTCGGAATTGCAACCAGTGGGTTGGTTGCAGATGCACGCCAATTGGTTGCCCGCGCTCGGGTCGAAGCTCAAATCAATCGTATTACCTATGCAGCAAAGGCTCCAATCGATGTTTTGGTCAAAAAAATCTGCGATTTCAAGCAATCATTCACCCAGTATGGCGGTTCTCGACCCTTCGGGACCGCACTTTTGATCGGTGGGGTTGACGATAATGGAATTCATCTGTTTGAAACCGACCCTTCCGGTGCGTACCAATCATACCATGCGGGTGCTATCGGTAGTGGGAGAAATACTGTCATCGAGTTCTTTGAAAAGAATTGGAAAGAGAACATGACCCTAAACGCAGCTATGAAACTCGGCCTTGAAGCACTCCGTAATTCCAATGATTCCGACCTCAATCGTGAAGCGGTTGAGGTTTCGGTAATCGATAGTGAAGGCTACCGAATATTGGACCGTGACGCCGTGAACAAGCAGATTGACCGGCTAAAGCCACTCGAGGAGTGAATATTTTAATGGTAAGTCTCGACGAAGCGGTCCTTGCACGTTGGGAACACGGCGGCAAGCGTTTCGAGATCTTATGTGACCCAGATTTGGTCGACCAATTCAAGGCTGATCCTTCTTCGGTAAATATCGATGATTTTCTCGCAACCGATGAGGTCTGGCACGATGCGAGAGGAGGAGATAGGCCTACCGGGGAAATTATCGAGGCTACCTTTGAAACTCAAGATATTACCCAGATTACCATTAAAATTTTGGAAAGAGGAAATATCCAATTAACCACCAACCAACGAAAAGGGCTGGTCGAAGAAAAGCGCCAACAAATCATCCACGAAATTCACTCTACTGCAATAGATCCCAAAGCAAAAACCCCACATCCAAGAACCAGGATCGAATTAGCTCTGGATGAGAGCAGGTTCTCAGTCGACCCGTTCAAGCGGGTAGATGTACAGGTAAAAGAGGCAATTGCAGTCCTCAAATCATTGATTCCATTATCGTTTGAGCCAGTCCGAATCGCATTCAGAATCCCCGCTTCAGCGTATGGTGGTGCAGGTAAAATTTTGCGCCGTTATATGGACAAAGAAGAATGGTTATCAAACGGCGACTGGGCTTGTATTATCGAATGCCCTCCCGGTTATGCTAGCAACCTCATAGGAAAGGTCAAAGGCGTCTCAAGCCAAGCTGAAATTAAGGAACTTTGACCACCCTCGACATGCGTCTGCTTTATCATGGGTGGGCAGGTCGGGCGGTTTGGAGACAAGAAATGTCAGTATCAGGAATGGGCGCCGAGCTGCGCCTCGTTGCTCCTGGGGAGGCCATCGGGGCCGCTTCTGGAGTGCGAGCAGGAACAGGAGCACTTATTCAAGGCTCAGAAATCATCGCAACCCGCTTAGGCTGGGTTCAACAACTCAATGGCGTGTTATCGGTAGACCCGGTCAATGCGGCCTATATGCCAAGATCTGGTGACCTAGTCATCGGAGTGGTTGAAAGTGTGCGAAACAATCTTTGGTTCGCAGATGTAAATGGCCCATTCAATGGATTATTACCAATGTCATTAGCCCCGTGGAAGGTCGAATTCGGCGCAGCACGAGAGCAGATGGACGTCGGTGATGTCATGCTCGCTCGAGTCCAAGAGGTCGATGAGGCCCACAATGTGGTTCTCACTATGAAGGGTGTTGGCCTACGCCGCCTTAAGGAAGGCGTAATGTCAAAGATTTCAATGAACTTAATCTCTCGCCTTCGAGGCGAAAACGACCAAACTCTGCGCGCCCTCAAAGAGGCGAGTGACTGCCGCATTATCGTAGCAGAAAACGGCAGAGTATGGGTCGACGGTGGTCCTGAAGGGACCGCATTCATGCGTAAGGTCATCGACCTATTGCGCGAACAAGGCCATATGGCCAACTTTTCACAGTCATTGGAGACTATGATGAACGATGCACCGGGAGGTGTTGCTTGAATGGGTGGTTACGGAGATATACAATTATTACGCGATGATGGCTTGCGACTTGATGGTCGTAAGGTCGATGAGATGAGAGAAGTTGAAATCGAGGCTGGAATTCTTCCAGCTGCAGATGGCTCGGCTTGGGTAAAGCACGGCCTCAATATTGCGGTTTGTGCGGTTTATGGCCCAATGGAGGCTCATCCTCGAAAGATTCAACGTCAAGACCGTGCAGTTATCGATGTACGCTACAATATGGCTCCTTTCTCAACAAGTGATAGAATCCGACCCGGATTCAATCGCCGATCCCGTGAGATTAGCAAGGTTA
>CAUZVL010000039.1:0-7750 GCA_963583355.1 Candidatus Thalassarchaeaceae archaeon | reverse complement strand
CATCTTGATGAACTGAGCAAACGGTTGACGATGGCCGTCATACTATGGCTAGTTCTAACCGCGATTTGGTCATTATCAATCGACCAAATCCTTCACACAATTCTCACAAGACTCGACCCTTGTGCCGAGAATTGTATCAATATATTTGCACCCGATGAGTGGGCAGCAACCAGATGGCTAAGTGCTGCCATTTTTGGTATATTTACCGCAGCCCCATTTTTAATGATCCAAGTTTATGGTTTTGTCAGGCCTGGACTCTTACCTTCCGAAAGAACATCATTTGTGATCTGGATGGTATCGATGTTTTGCATAACCTGCTTAACCCTATGGTGGACCACTATGGAATTCTTACCAAGGCTGTATGATTTTAGCCATAGTTCTACCGAGGCGAGTGGACTAGTAGGCCGCTATGATGCAGCTGAAATGCTGAGGGTGACCATCTCTCTATCGTGGATGTTGGTTTTGGTATTAGCCGCGGTTAGCATTGTATTTATCGCTGGGACCTCTAAACTAATTTGGAAAGGTAATGCAGGTTGGTGGAGATTACGAGTTCACGGCATGATGGTGATGCTATTGTGGTTAGTCATCCCATCGACCTTGCCTGGGTTGATGGTAACACTAACACTTACTGCAATGATGATGGTCGAATTAACCGGAATAAAATTCTTCAATGCACCCTTGCCTTCAGGTCATGGATTAGAGGGATTATTGGATTCAGAGGGGGGGGTAAATCGTATCCTTTATGTCGATTGTTCTTGCCATGGGACCTCGCCTTCGATTCGGCCTCTCAAAGGCATGGGTATCGCTAAATTTTCTCAAGTTTGTAGCAGCAGTACCCAGCAAGACCAACTTTTGGATTTGGTAAAAAAGTTCCGAGTGAACAAATTAATATTTTCAGGCTGCGATCTACAAGAATTGCCATTTAATTTAACTCAGTCATTTCAATTCCTCGCCCTCGAATCATCCAGTTTGGATCTTGCTCACATTTCGACCATTAGAACCGATGGTGATCTGGTCGACATGGACCTGGCCATGGCTGGTTTGGTCGGACCATGGTCCGAGCAAAATTCTGTTGAAAAGTCGTATCAACTTATTATGGAAAATGGTTTGAAAACAATTCGCTATGGCGCCGAAATTCCTTTTGGTATGCAAGTGGTAAAGGGTGAAGCTTGGTTAAAGAACCCAAATGACTCGCTCTTGGAATTATTGAAATTAAACGGTATTTTTCTAATACATGAGAGCCAATGATTGATACCGTACCTAAAATCAGCCGTAGGCTGATGCGTCCTAGTATTGGCTGGCCCCTGGCCATGATGTTCTTGCTATTAGCGGGAACATTATGGAGTAATGGCGATGCTTTGGAGGAATGGATCGCCGACCATGCCATCGTAATTGAGCAAGAAGAAGGCCCGTTGATCGGTATTAGACCCGATGAGAATTGGCTGGTGGTCTTGATCGATTTCCCCGACCAAGACGAACCTGAAAACTGCGACCAACAACGAGCTGCAAATATGCTCGATGTTGCGGCTAATGACCATTTGAGCCAAACCAATGGCCAATCTGTCAATTTGCGTATTACCTATCATGATAAGATAATATCAACCAATTTTGGAATGGCCACATATGGAAGTGATGTCGATTCAGACAGAGATCAAGGCCTTGATGGAAATAATCCACATACTTTGGCCAATGAAATTATTGAAGCGGTCCAAGATGAGGTTGAATGGAATCTATTCGACCTCGATAAAGACGGTTGGGTTGACCGATTCCTAATTTTGCATTGTGCAACCCCTCAAGAGGATGGGGGTGGCTCATCGTCGAGAATTTGGTCACACTTTTCAAGCACTGAAGAAGTGGTTGATTTGGGAGATGGTCTGAAAATTGGCCATTATACCATCGCAAGTCAGCGCTCGGGAAATAATTTCGGAACAATTATTCATGAGATGTATCACCAATTGGGTGGTTTAGATCTTTACCCGGTCCATGATTCAACCGTGCAACAGAGTTGGAAGGGTGTTGGTAAATGGGACGTTATGGCTAGTGGGAATTGGAATGGAAACGGAGTTTGGCCTGCGGTTCCAACCTCTCCTACCAAAGAGATTTTAGGAGTTTCATGGCATCAAGATGTGGTATTGGATTGGCTAGAGAATTCAACTTGCTCCGGTCCAGATATCGAGATGAAAGGAATTTCAGAATCAGGTTATGGACTAAAGATTCCAATTGGAGAAGATGAATTTGTTTGGGTCGAATTACGTAGTGACTCAGGCTATGACTCACATTTACCAGGCCATGGTATTTTGGTCTTACAACAGGATTTACGAAGTGGTGATTTGGATAGTAATTTAGTTAACTCCCATCCAGAAAGAGCTTGGCTAAAAGTGATTGAAGCCGATGGAAATCAAGACATGGTTAAAGGCAAAAACGAGGGTACTGCAAGCGATCTATTTCAAAATGAGTCTCAATTTGGTGCGGACGGTATCCAAATCCGAAATCGGGATGGAATACTAGTGGATTGGACTGCAAATATCAGCGTGATCAATGGAACATATTCGGTCGGTTTTAGCAGTGAAGGTTGTGGCCACGATTTAGAGGTCGACCTACCTGACCATGGTTCGGTTCTAACCACCGATGACGATATTCCAATGAAAGCAAGTTGTGATGGATTAATTGTAAACCTAAACAGTTCAGATGGAAGGAATATCACTTTCATGAATGATAAATTAATATTCTCAAGTCCAGGAATCAAAGGGGTTATTGGAACTATTTCAGGTACGATTACCTGCGAGAATAACGGCACACCACTCGACATTTTACACCAGTTCGAAATTCTTGGAAATATTCCCACTGAGACAAAATTCAAAGCGACTATTCCCTATGATTCGCCGAGTACTCTCGAAATCCCACTAGAGATGAATGGCGAACATAGTCAATTTTGGTTGGTTGGCCTCGATGGACCGATCGAACGGATTGCTTCGACCGAAAATAAACAGGACCTAAAGGACGGTTCTATCATCATCGTAGATATCGACCCAGATGGATTATTGAGCCCACAAATGCTCGCCTCTGGTGATTTAATTCTCGCATCTGATTCCGGTCACCAATGGCGGATTGAAATTGAACTCATCGCCTATTCGGACTCGGCAGATCCGCTCAATAAATGGCGTGAGCCAGCAACTATGGTGCCAATCGCCCTACTCTTAGCTGCATTATGGGTAATTCTAGGAATTAAATCACCGACCAGGAAGGTGGCGACGGAACATCAAGAACTTCCACCCACTCAAATCGAGGGCTACGACCCAGCCCTTGTTGACCCCTTCAGCCAACCTGACCGCTAGGCAAACCCCTTCCCAATCCTCGGGTGCATCGGCTTGCAATTGCATCAACCACGGGGCGTGTTCTTCATCGATAGGAGTACTGTAAACCCGCCAACGGCAGCCATATTTGAATCCCGGTCGCAATAACAAACCACGTGAATTTAATTCTCCGAATAATCGACTAACCTCATCGGTATGTCCAGCCATCCAAGCAGATTCATCGGCGCGATAAAATCGTCGCGAAAGATGCTCGATTCCGATTTGATCACTTGGGTAATCTACGGTTGAAGGTTCAAGTGATCCTTGGGGGTCTATCAAAGATAGACGATACATGGTAACATCCATCTCATCATCGACCAATGCCAATTCTGGAACCATGCCATTACCAATTACCTCTTCGACCCATGAAAATAAATTTTCCCAAGCGAAATCATCTCCGGTCTTTGCCCATTTTACTTCGGCGAACGGCCCGGATTTTGAAGGGTGGGATTCACGCGGCCAACGCAACCATTTGCCATCTACAGGGACGATTTTTTCCCCACCGGAGCGGGCTACATCATATGCGACGCAGCGATGGGCAAAATCGGCATCTTCGGCCAATCTTGCATCGACCCATTCGGTACTGATAGGGATATGGCGATGCCAATGACAAAACATCACTTCTTCAGCACTCATGACGATGCCATCTTCTACCGGAACCCCAAGAGCAGATTTTTGATAAAGTCTGGATGCTACCGGATTTGGAATAAACCATTTATTGTCACGAGATAGCGGCTGGTCACTAGGAATCGACGGAACGCTAAGTTCATTCAACCCAATTGGGCGAGTTGGACGTTGCCGCGGCCGACCTCCTTTGCCAGCCCCCATGAGCCTGTGCACAAAGAGCCACCCTTATGTGCCTCACCCTACCTCAGAGAATCAGGGGAGTTTGATGGTCGACGGATATCTTGGCACACTCACCACCGAGGAGAGGATGCTTTTGCACCTTTTCGATAACCCGCTGCCTGAAGGACAATGGGAAGCGCCTTCTGCGGTAACCCAAGCGGGTATTTCCGCAGCGGTCCACGTTCAGCGTAAACATGTTCCCAGAACTCTCAAGCGGCTTGAACAAAGAGGTGAATTAATTACCGGACAGCGCCATGTGCCCGGAGCAAAGCAAAGACGCCGAGTCTATGGTCTCACATCTCTAGGCAAGGATAGAGCCGGAGCATTACGAGATAAGGTTCTAGCAGAAATAATAATTCTCAACGATGATAAGATGGTGGTTTCAAACCTAAGAGGCGGCGGCCAACTCACTCTTGACCTTTTATCTCACGTCGACGAAGGTATGGTTTTTCACGAGAATCCGGTTATCTCGCCGGTCTCTAACCCCGAAGGAGTGGCATCTCTCGATGCTCAAGCGGGTGAGGATCTTGTCAGGCGAGTATTAGCGCGCGCTTGGGAAGATGGTAAAATTACCAAGGATGAACAACATTTGCTGGCCGAAGTGGTTGAATTTGTTGGGATGCATCCCGATCGAGTGCGCCGTCTTTCGGATGAAGCACGCAAATCTATGAATGCCCCCCCACCCGAAGAGGTCTATCTCGACATGTTACGCCAAGCATTGTTTGATGGCGAAATTATCGAAGAGGAGGTCGCACTCTTAGAAACCATGCGGTCCGCATTCGAAATCGACTTAGAAACCCATGAGGCATTATTGGCTGAAGCGAGGGAAGATCCAATTCTAGATGAGAAGACAACAATTTACCGAGCGGCACTTGTTACCGCTCTCGAGGACGGAATGGTCTCGGCCGATGAGGATGCAATGCTTAAAACCCTGAGAGATACAATGGCTATTAGCGATTCAAAGCACGCCTCGTTATTGGCGGAACTTCTCGATAGGAATGATTGAACACAGAGATTGGAGCGAAGGTGGAAATCATGGGAATGAGTGACCAACAACACGAGATTCATGACCGGCTGGTCGGTCTACAGAATAGAATCAAGAATCTTAGTGGAGATGTGGTCTTGGTAGGAGATATCATGCTCGACCGATATATCCATGGCTATGCGAATAATCTTAACTCGAGTGCACCGGTCCCAGTCCTCAAAGAAACCCGGCGCTACGAAGACGTAGGTGCTGCAGCTCACGTAGCACGTGGTCTGGAAAATATAGGGCTTGATGCATTCTTATTCGGCGTTGTTGGAGATGATAGAGCCGGTGCTAACATCATCAAAGCATTAGAGGAAGAGGAGGTCGATTGTGACGGAATCGTTATTGTCGAAGACCGGATTACAACCGTAAAAAACCGACTGATAGCAGGGAGAGAATATCTCATCACCAATCAACAATTATTATTGCGTTGGGACATCGAAGACGATGGGCCAATCGTTGATCTTGCGCTTGATTCAATCATCGACCAAGCGATTGCTAAACTTAATTCTGCAGATGTTTTAATCATCTCAGATTACGGACATGGAGTCATAACTGACCAAGGGGCGAGCAAATTAATCGCAGCAGCAAAAACCGCTGGAGTTCCGGTAATATGCGATCCGAAACTGACAGGTCTAAACCGAATAACCGGAGCAGATTGGGTTATTTTTCAAACCCGAGGATTAGATTTGATGGCCAAAAGATTAGGAATCGAAAATTCTCAACAGGCGGCAAAACAACTTGTAAAGGAAAACCAATGGGGCAACCTTTTGGTTTTGGAAGGAGAAAACGGAGTTACCGTTTATAGTGCCGACGGCGAGGTCATCAGCATCGAATGTTCATTAACAGAACCGAGGGGAGTAACTGGAATTATCGATGCTGCTGGTGTTGCCCTTGCTGCTGCACTTAAATTATCTCTCAACACTCACCAATCCGCTCAATTAGCAAATGCTGCGGTTGAATGTATTATGGGCTCAGATGATAACTTCACTTTAACCGGCGCAGACTTAGCAGACCGCTTAGCCGAAGTTGCTTGGAATATGCAAATATCGCAGAGGTGAGTCTCTTTGAGTTATTGGGTCCGGCCCACTACTGCAGATGTTGGATTACGTGCATTCGCGCGCAATCCTTCAGAGCTGGTTAAAGAATTGACCTTAGGGATGCAATCCATTCTTTTATCGGATCGATGCGACTGTAATTCAATTACGAGGAGTGTCGGGAAATGGGAAGTTAGTCACCAAGGAGATATCGATTTATTGGTGATCAAATGGCTCGATGAAGTTCTCTACCGAGCAGAGGTAAACGACGAATTTTTAATTGATTGTCAACCTATGATCTCGGATGGAAAGATTGCGGTTCAAGTTTCCTATGTGGACAAAAACCAAGTCGAACTCGAGGTTGAAATTAAGGCGGTTACCAGCCATGAATTTGCATTTGCTAAGGTCGAAGCGAATCAATTGATTTCTTCACCATGGCCTGAAGTCCCCAGTTTCGAAGGACCGGGTTGGTACGCCGATGTTGTTTTCGATATCTGAAATAAGAATTCTTAAAAAAAAAAGTGGGAATCCCAAAGGTGGATCCTCGTACCCAGTGGACCAATTCCACAAACTTCCTCCGTCCCGATACCCCACGGCACCCATGGCCCCAGGTAGGGCTGCTCCGTTCCCGGCCTGACCTGATCCCCCGGTTATTCGGTTCCCGACTCCTTCCGGCTTCGGTTCATGACACCCGGGTCACGTGGGGGCGAGACATCGACGTCCGCCTGTGGGAATCCTCCGGACCGGCTGAACCGCCCCTCGGTGTTCGGACCGCCATCAACGATTTGCGGAAGAGGGCACGCAAACTCCCCTCCTATCCCGAATGGCCGTGGGCCCTGACTGTTTTGAACCCACCGGGGAGTGATGTTCAAATTCAAATTAGCTTGTGGTATGGCCTGAGAAGCCTATCACTCTGCTTCCTCTTCGTATTTTGATGGACAAGAGGTCTTGATCACATCAGCCTCAAATACCCAAATACCGTCTCTTTTGACCAAGGTACCTTCAGCGTATACGGTGCGATTATCATCCAATCCATTTGAGACACTCGCTAGAGAAAAATCAACTTCTAAGCTCATCTCTTCACCGTGAATGATGAAACTATTGGTCGAGTTATCGATCGAACCATCCATCACTTCACCTCTGATAGCGATTTTACGCCCTTCGAGGTCCTCTGGGTCTGCCAACACTTCCTCGATGCTACGAGTGGCTTCAGGGGTTTGTATGAGCAAAGTTGCCGATAGAGCGAGGGTTAGTACCGCCCCGATTAGCAAAAGTCTGGTCCTGTGGGTTAGCAATTCAGGACCCCCTAGCAAGACCAACCGCTTGGTCGATACTTTCAAAATTATGGGCTCTAAGTTTTTTATCCAAGCCGTTGACAATTTTTTTGACACTTCCCGCACCATCGAAAACCAAAGTGCTGTAGATTTGAATTAAACAAGCGCCGTTGATTATCTTCTCCCACGCATCTTCAGCGCTCGATATCCCTC
>CAUZVL010000038.1:0-7824 GCA_963583355.1 Candidatus Thalassarchaeaceae archaeon | reverse complement strand
ACATGCAGATTGCCCAGTCCCCCAAAGTGAGGCTGAATTATTGATTTGGTGGGAAAACGAGCCACCGCAATAATTCATTCTTCTTCAAGTGGTTTTGCCAAGTTAAACCTACTACCTGCGGGAAGAATTACCGCACCTGCATCGGTATTGAATAATTTTGGCCGTGATGAAAATGCTGCACTGAGATACACACCTAAAAAGAGACCAAACGGGGTACCGGTCAAGAGCCTCATTGTCGCTGTCGATTCGTACGAAGTTAACATTTGTCCAAAGCCATCTAAAGCCATCGGGGCTACCATTATTGCAGCGACGACCATCAAGGCTTTGAGCCGTAAATTTTCCCGATAGACCCTCTCAAGACGATCATCTGGGAATATAGAAAGGAATGAATCTCTGATGGTCCATCGATTCAATCCTCGGCGGGAAAATAAGAAACCGCCAATTGCCAATCCGAGAAATATCCCAAGGTCCCTAACACAAACCGGCATTTGATTCCCGTTAATCTCCCAAGATCGGTCGGCCTTGTTATGGCAATTCAAGTCACCAAAACCATAGATAAATCCCGCATAAGGATCTAACTCGGTCCAAGCGAATTTTCCTTCAGTAACTTGGTCATGGCCAACCCCACTCGATTCACTATCCTGGAGGTTCCCCCAAGAATCATCATACGCATAATCGATTATATTTGCTCGCCCTGAAAGGTCTGGGACCGAATCGGCTGGAAGGTAGGCTGGGACTAAGAAAAAACTGATCAAAAAGAAGGTGCTGATTCCTCCAACCCAAGTTCCAATCTTGAATTCCCGCTTTCGGCTCTCCAAGCCATTCCGCTCCATGATTATCCGATTGGGCCTTAGGGCATATGTTTTGGGATGAAACACCTCGGACCAGTTTATGGAGGAGAAGGTCGGGTTCAAGCGCGCCCTCTCGGCGGCTTTAGTCCTCGGTCTCTATGCGGGGTTTATGCTAGCGGTAGGCGTAGCCCAATTCAAAATCGAAGATAATGCTCTCCAAAGTGGATTTTTCATTTGGGGTGTCACAATTATCACTAGCGCGATCTTTTTGACCCCAATTCTCTCAATGGGACGAAGGCGAGGGCGCCCTGACACTGAAGAGGATGTACTCGAGGTTAGAGCGCAATTACAGGATTTAAACGAAGGTGTCGGCGGTTGGAGAACACTTTCCCATGTGCGAGGCGAAGGGATGGGGGTCTCAATTTCCTTATCGGATGCTACAAATCCACTCTTGATAATAGGGAGTTCACTCAAATTAGGGGACCGAATCAGGCTGATTTTTAGATTTGGTAAAACCGAAACAGAACTTAGAGACCGTGTCCTGTTGTTATTGGAACAAAAGGTAAATCGATCTCGTATTCAAAGAAGAACTAAATCATTAACCGTTATGCCTGATATTAAGTTTGACAGAGGCGTAATCATTACTAGAGCAATGATGCTTTGTCCACCATTGATGGTCGGTGGAGCACTAGGCTTCTCTTCGGTTTCCCCAGGGGAGCCTGCATTGACAATCGCAGGAGGGGTTGCAGGTGCAATGCTAGGCTTTTTGATAATTACCAATAAAGGGACCTAACAGATTGTTAGGAAGACTCAAGAGGGCACAACCCCTGTTAAGAGATATGCGCGAGATTACATTCTTCAGGCATAGGAATCGGCTGGTGGAAACCGATATTGCGCCGGTGCTATATAATGTTCAAAGCGTTGAGTTTTTATCCTATATCAAAAGGACTCCTAAAGAGGTATGAGGTGCTAAATATGGATGAAATTACCGAATTATTGGACCGGTTACAGCAAGCTGGAATCCATATCCCACCTGCATTGGAAAATGCGATGAAAATAGTGAATATTGAAGATTTTACAAACTTTGATTGCGAAGCTTTCTTTCATGACCGCCCAATCGTGTTCTTAGAAACAATTACTGGTGGCGTTAAAACAATTTCAGCCCCGCATATGATTGTGACTTTGATTCATTATTTGGAACTGGACCTCGGCCAAGAGGTGGTGGTTTATGGGGCAAAGGGCGGCTATATCTGCGCCTTGATCGCTCATATCATCGGATCTGAAGGCAAAGTAACTGTTCTAGATCCATCTAAAGAGGTCTTAGACCACCTAAATCGTACCTTGATTGGCTATCCTACCATCTCTTGTCATCAAATCGAAGAAAAGCAAATCGAATTAACCAATTTGAACAGAGTATTGGTAACAGGCCAAATCGAAGAATTACCGGAGTGGATAACAAATGGATTAGCCGAAAGTGGATTTGTTATCGCACCGATTGGAGACTCTAATGCTCAAACCTTGCTAAAATTAGAAAAGCAAGCCGACCAATTACTTGAAACAAATCTTGGATCGGTTCTATTCGGTCCAGTAAATATTGAAGATTCGATAATTACCACACCTTCGCCTGAAGAGATGGCAGCGTTGGTAGAGCAAGTTGTTGAATTGATGGGAGACATGAGTTTGATTAAAAACGAGGATAAATCAAGGCTCTATGATTTAGTTGCTCAATTACGGCAACTCCCCGACGATCTACCTCCACCTGAAGAATTTGATGACCCAAGCGAACATCCAATGATGAAATTGATGATGGGCGAGGGCGGTTGGTTCATGAGATTCTGGCCAGTTATTCAATTGATGGTAGAATCTCGCCTTCAAGCACCAGGGGCGCCTAACCAAGATGAGTTTAATTCGGACCATTCGGATTTTATACCATGAGGAGGACTAATATGGCTGGAATACAAACTGAAATAGCCCGATTAAAGCACAAAGATATCAGAATCCGAAGGCGAGCGGTTCGCCATCTATTCGATGCGGATATTCCTGCGGCTCTAAGCGGTTTCACCGCTCTTCTCAAAGATGAGGACCCCTGGTTTAAATCAAAGGCATTAGATGCCTATAGAAAATGGGTTAGCACCCCTGAGGACCTTCAAGTACTGATAGATTATGGATATGAAAAACTTGCTTCACAATTGCTTCACAAAGTAGATAGTCAATCGTTAGCTTCGAACTTATTTACTAATTCTGACTACACGATAAGATGCTTAGCAGCTAAAGTGCTTTCAACAAAAATAGAATTCCACCCTAGAATGGCAGCGGATTCGCACCATTCTGTTCGAGCTGTAGTTGCTGAATGTTCAAGCGATTCTGAACTGATAAAATCCTTGATTCTGGACTCCCATTCAACCGTACGCCGGGCGGGAATAGCAAATGCGGCTCGGAAAGGTTTGGAAATCGATGAGGTGACATTGATGGCCGCATTAAAATCGTCAGACCCTTCTTTGCGAGCCTTGGTTGCTGCTATGACGGTGAAAAATGGCGGCGAAGCCCTCAAAGCCGCTTGTCGAGATGATAATCCAAAGGTAATTAGGGCAATTAGTGATTCACTCAAGATTGAAGTGGATACAATCGATGAGCGAATTGAGATGCTCAAAACCTACGCTCCAAATATCATATTACGATGGTTGAGATCAAGACATGACCCTGCAGCAAATTCGTTACGCTGGCAAATGATTGAAGACCAATCGATAGATTCGAGGACTCGCTCAAAAATGATAGAACAGATGGAAGGCAGAACCGAAATCGACATCCAAAGGCTGGAAATTATCAAAGATGATGATTCGACATTGGTAAGGATGGCGGCCGATAACTTATCAGCCGCCGTGTCCGAGTTGAAAAATGAGGGCCCATGAATTCCGGATTTAGTTTCACAGCCGACGCCAGAGATGGCAGCAGTCGAAGATTGAAGGTCGAGATAAAGATTAATTCACCTTTTACCAGAGATTATCTTGAAATGAAATTCCCCCGTTGGGTCCCGGGTTCATATCTGATTCGAGAACCGATGCAACATCTTTCAAATCTCAAAGCCCACATTGACGGGACAGCGGTAAAGGTTGTGCGCACCGGTGTTGATGGAATTAAAATAGCAGGAACTAGCGATGCTAATGAGGTCTTGGTTACTTATGATTTACTCGCAGTAGAAATGACCTGCAGAGCAAACCATCTCGATGCCTCACATGTCCATATAATGCCACCGTATACCTGGATGTTACCAACTAAGGGCGTCGAAGAATCAAGAATGGAACTTAGTCATGAAATCGGTTTGAAAACACCTGATGGGTGGCAAACTGCAACTCAATACCCTGGAACCGAAGGCGATTGGAAAGCCCATGGTAGAGATGAATTACTCGACGGGATAATGGAATCAAATTCGAATGAAATGATCACTTGGGAAGTGATGGGCCGTACCCAACACCTGAAAATGTGGGATTCTGGAGGATTGGAACTCCCAAAAAAAGCGATTCAAAGATTCAAAAAAGCGATGACACTTGTCATCGAAGAGCATTACGGTCTTTTCGGTCTACCAAAATGGCAAGAATATTGGACGATATTCCATTTCACCGAAAGCGGCCGGGGTGGACTAGAACATATGCGCAGCCAAACATCGATGATGCCTCGTCGATGTTTGCAAGAAGGTAATGAGGAGGATTGGCGAGATCTTGTATCTTTATTCAGCCACGAATTCCTCCACCAGTGGAATGTCAAGCAATTAAGGCCGAAAAATTTCCTCGATTACGATCTCCAACGAGAGGTTCACACCAATCTTTTGTGGTGGTTTGAAGGATTGACATCTTGGCTTGGCGATATCATCTGTTTACGTAGTGGAGTCTGGAGTGAAAAGGATTGGAATAAGGATTGGATGCGGAAGATGAAACGCCATCATGATCGCAACGGGATGCTGGAGGAAAGCTTGGAAGAAAGTTCACATGATGCGTGGATTCACCTCTATAGACCGAACCCCTATAGTCGGGAGGCCCAAATTTCATACTACTTGGAAGGCGAGATGGTCATCTTCTGTTTAGATGCGGAATTACGCCGAAGGTCCAAGGGCGAATTCGGTATGGACGATGTGATGGTCAGTCTTTTCAATGATCATAATTTGGATTCAGATAATCCTGGCATCTCGCATAAAGATATCAAAAAAGCACTTGTAAATACCCCTGGCGGCCGCAGACTTGGAAATATGCTCGACCGCTTGGTCAAGTCCAAACAAGCACCAGATGTTGATGGTGCATTCAAGAGCCTTGGCTTGGAATTAATAATGGAAAAAGAGCAAAAAGGAGCTTGGCTCGGCCTGAATATGTCTAATTCGACCAACCAAACCAAAGTTAGAACCCATTTGGATGGCTCGCCTTGCCGTGAATTGATTCATACCGGCGATGAAATTCTTGCGGTCAATGGATTGAGAATAACCTCTTGTAAGACCTTATCGGCTGCAGTATACGACTTTATCGATCAGCCGGTCAAAATCACTCTTTCACGTCAAGCTATCCTTCAGACGGTTGAAGTGGTTCCGATTGCTAATCCGAGCCACCCGGTCAAGGTGTCTGGGAAAGGAAACAAAATATGGCGGGCGATCAAGGCAACTAAGCGCTCATGATTCCTGCTTTAAAACCTCGAGTAATACATGGATTGGTGGCAGATCGTCGGCAATTGTATGTTTGCTGGTTTTGGGTGGAAACAAATCATCGGACAAACTCATTTTAATCACGTCATCTTTGGTTAATCTATCAAAACCAGAAGCAGGCCATACATCGACCGAAACCGATTCATCGGCCAAATAATCTATCATAATTACTGGAACCCTTTTGAGTTGTAATTCGATTGCAATCGAATGACGGTGGTGGCCATCTAAAATAGCCCCACTTTTCGAATCGACCAGTAGGGGTTTGGTAAATCCGCCCCACCTGATGGTCATATCAAGCAATTTATCGCGATTACGAGTTTTTATTCGCTCATGGGGTTTCAGCCATGCAAGAGATACTAGTTCGACATCCTCTGCATCCCACGACATAGCACCAATGCGAGGGTAGGTTTGGGATAATGCTTTGGAAAGGTTGAGCCTGACCCCAAGGTATGGGGGCGATGATGTTGGAAGGCAAACTCGGCGACACACCCTATGTTGAGAAGCCAAATTTATTGCCATTCAATAGCGATTTGCAAGACTTAGTCCAAGTCTTAGCAAGCAAGGGCTGTGGCGTCTGGATAGTAGGAGGGGCTGTACGGGACGCACTGCTAGGAATCATACCCCACGAGTACGATATCGCTAGCGATGCTACACCAGACCAAATCGAATCATTCTTCGCCGGAAAAACAATTCCTACCGGCAAACAATTCGGTACTATCACAGTTCGAAGTGGCGATTCACAATTCGAGGTTACCACCTTGAGAACCGAAGGCGGATATGGCGACGGGCGAAGGCCGGATGAGGTCGTTTGGGGTACTAGTTTGGCCATAGATCTCTCTCGGCGTGACTTTACCATCAATGCAATGGCGTACGACCTTGCAAGAGGTTTCCTCCACGATCCATCTCATGGTGAGGACGACCTGAAAAGCTCAACATTACGAGCGGTAGGAAATGCGAATAAAAGATTGTCAGAAGATGGATTGAGAATAATGAGAGCTTACCGGTTTATGGATCGGGGCAAAGCGGGTGTTTGGATGCCAAATGGTGAATTAAACAATGCATTATTCGATTGCAGGTCCATGCTGTACAAAGTCTCAGTAGAGCGAATCTGGGAGGAATTAAAACGGATTATTACCGGAAATAATGCAGATATAGTACTGGCTAAAATGGCCAACGACGGTGTGTTAAACTCTATTTTTCAAACTACAATTCCACTCGAATCAATTGAGAACATCGCATCAAATACTTTAGATCTCGAACCGAGGTTGGCAATTTTACTTAAAGATGAGACCACCATGAGTGTCAAATCAATTCTTGGCCGACTGCGTGCATCGAGTGCACAGATTAAACGCACAAGACATCTTCACTTCCTATTGGGTAAAGCTCCAACAAAACTTGACGCTCGCCTCTATAGAGTAGTCATCGGAGATGAAGTGCCGACTCATATTGAATTGGCTAAAGTTCTAAGTTTAGATTTTAATTATCAGTCATATGCTTTGCAATTCCCGACTGAAGTTAATTGCATAATCGATGGAATATGGTTGATGGAGCGAACAAAACTAGCTCCCGGAATAAAGCTCGGCCGGCTAAAGCAATGGATTCATCGAATTCAAATCGAGCGTAACCTCACGACAGTTGAAGATGTGGAAACTGTTTTGTGCACTATTCCCTGGCAAAATGGTGAACCAGATGATTGGCCGAAGGTCGAATGGCCTTAACCGCACCCTTCATTGAGGGGGGCGGCCGTAGCCTGCACGATGGAAGACAAGAAGAAGCAAGGCGAGGGTTTGCTAAAAACCGGAGGATATGCGGCATTGTTCTCACTTTTTATGTTCATGTTCGGCTCTGACGGCGCTGGATTCATAGGATGTTTTTTTGCAATAATTATGTTATTTGCTGGGGCTATTGCCCAATCTAGTGCTGCGGTTTCTGCTGCCGTAGGGGATGGGAAAATGGTGCTCCAACAAGCTCAAGATGGACAATGGACCTGGGTTCAACAAGGAGGAGCGGAAAATCCTGTTGCTTCGATGGCTTTTAACGATCAAAATAATCAAATTCTCTCTAGGGTTATCTCCGAAGTTAGAAATGGCTCAAATCTAGAATCCTTAGAATCTAGTGAATTAAAAATACTCGCCCAAGCATATGGCGTAGATGCCGGTTCTGAAGAGCAAAAAATCCTCTCATTACAAGCATCACCTTTGGCGGCAAAGGCGTTGAAACTTGGAGCTGGTGCTGCGATTGGAGCGGCGGCAATCGGTGGGGCAACAATGATTTCAAAGGCGACTAAAGCGGCCAAAGAAAAGCAAGAAGCAGTCAATAGTACCGTCGATGAATTCATAGAAGAGATAG
>CAUZVL010000037.1:0-7833 GCA_963583355.1 Candidatus Thalassarchaeaceae archaeon | reverse complement strand
TGGTTCTAGTTCCGGGACAAATCACAAACTTAAGCCTTGATTTAGAAAATACTGGCTCGTCAAATTTGAGTTTAAGTGTCACCACCAATGGACTTCCTGGTGGTGTTATATTGGAATTCGATCAAGATGATTACTTGCTCAATACATCTTCGAGCATAGTCGCTTTACTCTCATTTAATGCAGCAAATGATTTGACCCCGGGTCAGCACAATATATTGATTACCTTCAAACAAGGTGCGACCAGCACCGCAATTTCATTGAATCTGATAATCGAAAATCGCTATGACGTATTACTTTCAAGTGTCAATAACCGAATCATCGCATCACCATTGGTCGAGCAGAATCTCTCGGTGATGGTGACAAATCTTGGAACCGCTCAATCCACTTTCACTTTGGAGGTCGATACCAGTTCAACTTCACAATGGTTCTCAACATCGATAGATGCGCTATCCCTAACTCTTGAGGCTGGGCAATCTCAAACCTTGACCCTCACCGTGCGCGAGATCTCTTCTGGCGCTTCTGCGGCAGGAGTCGTTCTTGGATTGAATGTCACTAGCAATGCTGATTCGGATATTGGTGATTCACTCCAATTCACCATCGTGCCCCAAATCGCTGATGGAACTATTACTGTCATGTCCGATGATGAGTTAGCCGAACCAGGCCAAGTGATTCATGGAACTGTAGTGATTACCAATACTGGAACCGGTTTCGATCAAATGATGATAACTACTCTCGAATTGGATTGTGGTATCGACACGGTGGTCGAATTGGCACCTAGCGCTTCTTCACAACCGATAACTTGGTCTTGTGTCATCCCAGATGGAGCTAGTGCTGGATTGGATATCATAACCTTCAGGTTAACCTCGGCAGCTCGTACCGAATTGGTAATAACCCAAATCGAAGTATATACAGTAGAACCAATTTGGTCAACGAGTGGTGTTGTTTCTTTCACCATCTCCGATGTCGATTTCGATATGAATATGCGAGATGATAAAAAGGTATTAATTCGAGTTTGCAATCAAGCTAATGCATGGATAGAGGGGAAGTTAGAAACCACTGGAAAGAATTCATTACGCATGGGTGCGCAGTTTTCTCATTCAGGGGAGGAAGATCTGAATAACACATTTGTTCTATCGAGCATGGGTTGTCAAGACTTCAATATCTTATTGATTTCAAATGAATTAGAGGGCTATGAAGCCGAAATTAGCATTAGAGCGATAACTCAGATAGAGGGTGCTACCGTCAACGATGAGTCTACTGCGATCATGATAACAGTCGAGGGGCCTCATGTCGCACCAGATGGGCTTAACTTCGGAGCGATGGAAATTTCCAATAAAAACTCGATCACCGCCTTAGCCACAGGTTGGATTATAGTTCTTTTATTATTAACATATATCAAATTGCGAAAGCCAGTTGAAAAAGATGAAGAGGAGGAGGAGGAAGAAGACGAAGAGATTCCTCTAGGGGTCAATGAAGTCAGAATCGATGAGGATAACAAGGTGACATGCTGTGGTTGTGAAACATTGTTGGGTATTCCAAGAGGAAGCGAGCCCCCATTCAAATTCACCTGTCCGAAATGTGATTCGAAAATCAGGGTTATCGAATGAGTCATTTACGCTTTTGCGCAAATAACAAAAACGCAGTATGCCCAAACGGCCCATTTATTGGCCTCATTCCACCTTTGCTGGTACGTCCCCAAGGCCGCTCGATTAATTCCCCGGCCCATTCTACCTCTAAGCCTGCATCTTCGCAGGCTTGCCAACAATCTTCCAACTGAGTTGTCGTTGGAGCATAACACCCAATTCTCCCGCCCAATTTCAATTTTGGAGCACAGGCAAGAATCGCCGGGGTATGGACCGGCATATCGAGAATTACTGCATCGAATTCCATATCGGGAACTACGTCTTCTAACATACCCTCGATATGGGTGTGTTGAGGGAATTCATCGAAGCAAAATTTTGCTCGCTCTAAATTTATCAAACCTACCTTTGCATGCTGGTCGCGCGGTTCAGCGCTAACCAGATGTCCTGAGTTGCCAATGACCTTTGCCAGATGGAGCGAAAGCCCACCTGAACCCAAACCGGCTTCAAGTACACAATCACCGGCTCCAATGCCCAATTTCGTGATGAAAGCACCAGCGTCTTTTGCGCTGATAGTTTGGGCTCTTCTGGCCATTCCGGCGATTAATTCAGGCAGCCGGGCGGGCATTCTTTTCAAGTATTTTTGACCGATCAAAACCTCTTGACCAATCTCTAAATCACCGAGTAGTTTAACGGTATTGATGACGCCCAATCCCTTGTGCTTGCGAAGTTCATCCTCGAGTTTTACGATGTGAACTTTGCCTTCACCCTCCATGATGACAATCCACTCAGACATGTTTGTCCGAGGACATCCATGCCAAGAACGATTCGCTTGGAGGTGGCAATATCCCCCCTTAGGGGGGAACTGACATGGATTACTTATGTTCATATACTTGATATGCCGAGCCTAAGAGCATGAAGACTGCACCTATGACTGCCCTATCGATTGTTTGCTTAATGTTAATTAGCATCTTTGCATCCCTCGGCGGGTTGATTTCAGAACAACAAAACACTCCTACTGAATTGGAAGATCTACCGGTAGAAATGGATGCAACTAGTCCAGGTCATCCGGTATTTGCAGAATATATGGGTGCTCATTGGTGTGGTCCTTGTAAAACCGCTTCAGCAAGTCTGCATTCTCTTTCTCAATCGAATGGTGATGACTTCACCTACATGTCTTTCTGGGAATCTTCTACGACCGGTTGGCCATCTGATGGGCCGATAAATCGTCGTTCTCATATTCAGAACGCACCAGGATATACTGGAGGAATACCGGTTAATGTCTTTGGAGATGCACCCTCGGGTACCTACTATACCGTCGGCGGTCAAACATATGATTCATATTACCAAAATGGCGGAAATACCAAAAATGGTAATGATTACACTCTCTCGGTGATCCAATCTGAAAATGGAAATAAGATGGATATCCAAATCACTGCTGCATATTCTGGCAGCGGTTCCAAAACCGTTTATCTCTATTCTGCAGTAGCTGAAGAAACCTCACCTGAAGTTTATGATGGCAGTTCGCAAAACCCACATCACATCTGGCAGAAGTGGTTGTTGAATAGCGCGGGTAGTGGCTTTGAATCTCTAACTTTAACCGCAGGTCAGTCGGTTACCACCACTTGGTCGGTTCCAATCAATGTGGTCCGAGCAGGTGGAGGTCATACCGCTGCTGATAATTTCCTAACCGTCGCAGCATTGCTAAGCGGAGATCACACCAGCCACAGAGATGTTCTTTCGGCATCCGATTCCAATATGGCTCCATTGATAGACTTGGGATTATTCGATTTATCACTCGATAATCCTGCTGCGGTAAATGGCGGTTATATCAATGGTGATATCATCGATCTTG
Organism: Candidatus Thalassarchaeaceae archaeon; assembly: GCA_963583355.1. Classification (GTDB taxonomy): domain Archaea; phylum Thermoplasmatota; class Poseidoniia; order Poseidoniales; family Poseidoniaceae; genus MGIIa-K1. The sequence goes on along the minus strand of CAUZVL010000037.1, from coordinate 4,398 downwards.
ATGTATCAATCAAAAACTTCGGCGTCGATGCATATGACGATGGAGGCGACCTTCAATTCTATTACAAGGATGGAATTTCCAAGGCATACATCGATTCACCTCAAAGTATTGGCAACTTCGCAACTACTGGAGTCTCCAAATCATTTAGCGTATCGTTTGATACTACCACTTTAGCAGATTCAAATTATCAGACCACTTTCGGTGTAGAACTAACTGGATTGACAAATGATGCCCGTGGAAGCAATAATGATGACACATTGATAATTGCTCACGATTTAATTCCAACCAGTCGCAAAGCCCAAGTTATTGATTCAAATCAAATTGAGAGAGGGACTAATTTCTTTGTCGAAGCAAAAGTTAATGTGAATGATGAAGTCGATATAAACACCTCTTTCTTCACATTCGAACTTCAATATACACCACACGGAACAAACGTTTGGAATTCAAGCATCATCTCTGGCGGTGAAACGACATATAATGTCGATACCGAAAACGAACACCGTCAGTTTTTGCTAAGCCCGACCATGGAAATGGGAGCCGGTTATTACGACTTGCAAATCCGTGCAAGCGATTCACGTGACCAAAAAAGTGAGTGGCAAGTAACTGAGAACGCGTTCAAATTAATGAATGCATTTCCTATAATTAATTCACATCCAGTACCAACCGTCAAGGTTCAGACGCAGAATGTCATGGTTAATATTAGTGATAATATCAATGATGCTGAAACCTTATTAGAGGATTTGGTCATCACAAGTACAAGTCCAAACTTCATCGCTTATCATAATGAAACTAAACAGATTGAGGTTTACTTCGAGAATATCCGCTACGTTTCAGGATCTCCTACCCCAAGCGGAATCGAGGTCAATGTCGATGACGGAACCGATATAGCTCATGGAACTCTATTGTTCAATGTCATCGAAAACGGCCAGCCCCGCTGGGCCGGTGTAGAGAAGCAATATGTCGATGAAGGAACCTCTGGTTCAATCAATCTCCTACCTTACCTTTCGGATACCAATGACGATGGTAGCCTCGCAAGTTCTGAAGATTTGGTCTTGGCTATCGTAGATTCTGGCACCAACCCTGAATTATTTAATTTAGATCTGCGTGACTTCACCCTCAACTTTGAGCCCAAAGATAACGACGTGACCGGAGAGTCCTGGGACGACGTGACCGGAGAGACTACAATCACCATCCGAGCAAGCGATGGTACATTGCCCTACTCCGATCAATTGGTTACTCTTGCAATCAATCCAATCAATGATGCTCCTCGCTTGGACCTTACCGATTACCAAGATATACGGCTAAAGGTTGGAGTCCAGAAAATAATCTATCTAGATGACATCTTAAGCGATATCGACGGTGACGTCGGGATTGTTGCCGTCACAGCAACCAACCCCGTACCAGGTGCTGCTCGCATCGATTTCCTCGCTAATACATTAACCATGTTTTGGAATACAGAAGGCTTACAAACTGTTACAATTAAAGTTGAAGACCGTTATGATTCCAATCTTTACGACATCGTTGTAGATGTTTACGACAGCGTTCCATTACTGGTTGGAGAAGGACCTGACGGCGATGTAAAGATCTCTGTAACCAGTGTTTATATTGAGGAGATGCCTCAGGTTACTATGTTCTTAAACAAGGATGATGTAACAATTACTTCTCTGTCAAGCACTTGGCAACTCTGCAATGAATTAACGGGGGTTTGTACTCTAAACATCGTGCACGAGCACGACATCACTCAGAAGAGTCTGGGCTGGACCTTTGACCCCTTCAAGGGCCAATTAGGAGAAGACGGAATGCGTCAAAAAGATCAAATGAAATTGGTAAAGGTCGTAGCAGTCGATTCTGCTGGCGAGAAATACGAATTCAAAGACAATATTTATTGGACAGCAGCCGAAGAAAAACCAGGGCCAGAAACTATGGATGAAGAGACAGTTGCGGCCTTAATCGCTGACTTGGAAGCAAAGATTGCAACCATGGAATCCGAATTAAAACAGTTAGAAGTAGGGTCTTCTGAACATACTGCTGCTACTGCAGAACTTGATGAGCTGAATAGCGATTATAAAGAGGCATGTAGTTATGGAACCTGCTTAAGCGATGATACCAAATCTGCAAATAGCGATGGTTCTGAAGGCCTGGACATGAGTGTTCTATTAGGTATTATCAGTGTTATTATCCTTATATTGATCGTCGGACTTCTTATGGTCCGCGGTGGAAAGAATAACGATGGAATTGAAATTATTGATTGGGCAAACGCCCTCCCAGCAAACGATACCGCGGCCAACTCGATGTACGGTGGGGCCCAAGAAATCTTCACCCAACCGGTTGCAGTTCCAGCACCGTCGGTCGTTCCACAAGGGGCGCTACCACTACCTTCTGGTGGTCTTCCAGACGGGTGGACAATGGAACAATGGTCATATTATGGCCACCAATACCAACAGTAATTTCGACCATCAAGGCCGTTGTTGACCTACTGGTTGAGTACAAACGCCTAAAATGGTCGGGTGTGGAGGGATAGACGTGTCAGACGAAGTGCCAATTGACGAGACCCCTTCGGATGAAGAGGAAATGGTCACTATTTGGAGTACTGATTTGAATGAGGCTCCGATTCTTGTAGACACTCCGGTCGATGAATGGGTCCGCACCATCAATTTTGAGAGTACAAGTGAAGTTCCAGTCCCAGAAAGATTGGTTGACCAAGTGATTGGCCAAGATGCCGGTTCTATCGTTATTAGAAAAGCGGCAGAACAAAGACGCCACATGATGATGATTGGTGATCCCGGAACCGGAAAATCGATGCTTGCCCGTTCGATTACAGAATTACTTCCAATGGATAAGTTGGAAGATGTTCTTTGCTACCCAAATGAGGACGATGAAAACGAACCCCGGGTTCGTACCGTTCCAGCAGGACGAGGCGATAGAATCGTCAAAGCCCAAAAAGAAGCGATTCGAATTCAAAAAGAGAAAAACCAAAAAATGTTGATGATTGGATTCATTGCGATTGCATTTTTACTAGCAGTTGTAGCAATTCAATCGGGCGATATCCTCACCCTATTATTCGGAATGTTACTCTTGATGTTCGGTTATATGTTCTTACGTTCAAGAATGGGGGGCGCTGACGAAGGACGTATCCCCAAAGTTTTGGTCAAACGGGAAAGCAGCGACCCGCCACCATTTGTCGATGCTACAGGAACACTTTCGGGCAGTTTACTCGGGGATGTAAGACATGATCCGTTCCAATCGGGCGGGATGGAAACCCCTGCTCATGACAGAGTTGAGCCAGGTGCGATTCACCGTGCTCACGGCGGAGTGCTTTACATCGACGAGATTAATCTCTTACGTTTGGAAGAGCAACAAGCTTTGCTAACCGCTATGCAAGAGCGAGCCTTCCCAATCACCGGCCGTTCAGAACGTTCGAGTGGTGCACTTACCAAGTCCGAGCCAGTTCCGTGTGATTTCATTTTGATCGCTGCTGGAAATCTCGATGCGGTCCAAGGAATGCATCCGGCTTTGCGCAGTCGTATTCGTGGTTATGGTTACGAGGTTTATGTCAATTCAGTTATGCCAGATACGGTCGGTAATCGACGTCGTTTGATTCGATTTATAGCACAAGAGGTTCGGCGTGATATTGGCTCCAGCCGTGAGATTCCTCACTTTGATCGCTCTGGTGTAGCGGTTATTTTACGAGAGGCACAGCGCCGTGCAGGTCGCCGAGGTAAACTCAGTTTGAGATTGAGAGAGCTTGGAGGGCTGGTTAGAATCGCTGGAGATCTCGCACGCGAGGATAAAGCAGAATTAGTTACTTCTCGCCATGTATTGGCGGCTCGAAATATCGCAAAGCCATTGGAGCAACAAGTTGCAGACCGAATGATTGAACGCCGCCTGGATTATTCGCTGACAGTTAATTCCGGTGAACGCATTGGTCGAGTCAACGGATTAGCAGTTCTGGGTGCGGATTCTGGATTATCTGATTATAGTGGGATTATGTTACCGGTCGAGGCTTTGGTCACCCCATCTCAATCGAGTGGCGGTAAAGTATTTGCAACCGGCGGACTTTCGGATTTAGCCAAGGAAAGCGTTACTAATGTAAGTGCGGTTATCAAGAAATTAACCGGCAAAAATGTAGCGGATTACGATATTCACATCCAATTTGTCGATACCCACGGGGTAGACGGAGACTCGGCATCGATAACAATTGCAACCGCGATAATTTCTGCGCTAGAAAACATTCCAATCCGCCAAGATCTTGCAATGACTGGATCATTATCTGTTCGGGGCGAGGTACTACCAATCGGCGGGGTAACCGCTAAGATTGAAGCAGCGGCTCGATGCGGTATCAAGACCATTATCATTCCAAGAGCGAATGAACAAGATGTCTTATTAGATCCACAATTT
>CAUZVL010000036.1:0-7887 GCA_963583355.1 Candidatus Thalassarchaeaceae archaeon | reverse complement strand
CTATATTTGATAGTCAAAGTGATGAAGCCAAGGTTTTGCTCAAAGCTGTTGCAGGTGAAATCGAATTATTTGCTGATTCAAAGAGTTGGAACGCAATTCTTTGGTTGATTATGAATACTCTCAAAGTTGAAGGCAAACCAGTATATTCTGGCCAAAAACTAGGCGCACTCAAATTGTGCTTGCCGATCGTTTGGCGTTAAAACTTACTTGTTGAGTTTCTCCAAGTATTCTGCACCGTACCATTCCCATTGATCCATTGTCCAACCGGATGGTAAACCATCAGCAGGCACTGGCGGCCCTTGTGGGGCTTGGTCTACCTCTGGCTCAGCGATGGCTTTAGTAACTGGCATCCCCGCTAATTCTTCTAAAGATTTCTCTTCGATTAAAACATCGGAATTAACCATTGACACCTCTTCGGATTTCAAATCTATATCATCAAAGTCGGTATCGAGCATTTCATCCTCTTGTCCACCTAAGTCCATCGGTTCGATTTCGTCTTCCCAGAATTTGCCGCTATCAACACCGCCTCTGGATTCAGAAGTACCGCCCAAAACTTCTTTCTCGACCCCAATTGTGTCTGGCGAGAACCCACCGAATTCTTTGGCTATCTTGGATTTTTTCCGCTTACTCCCCACCGCACCAACAAACAAAATCAAGATCAATACAATTCCAAAACCAGCGCCCATATAAGGAGCGATCTCGGTTGCAGTACTCACATAAGTATCGGTCAAACTAGGCTCTCCGCCTTGTTCTAAAGACCTCTGCCAGGCCGAATAGCCAAGAACTGGTTGCTCATCATTTTCTCTTTGATTTACATATTTTTGATAATCTTCATCTCGATATGCATTGCAGATTTCGGAAACATCTGTGAAATTGAGCAAACAATGGCCCTCGTGGGTTTGAATCAGGATATTTTTGTCATTATAATCCTTTGAAAAACCGACTTCGTCACCATCCTCGTCACGATACTCATTGGAATCGTCCGGCATATCGTCGCCCAAATCATAGTAGCTATCTCCATCACGATCTGCACAGCCATATTTGTTGTGAACGCTGAAAACCAAGGTGAATTCGCCTTCATCCGATACGGTCGGAAGCCATGCTTTGGTAGAGGTTCCTGCTAAAGTAGGGCAACTATCTGGTTGATTTCCGGTTAAGTTATCCCCATAGCCATCACCATCACGATCCACCCATTGTGATTTGTCATTGGCCTTCGCATCTGCGCCATCACTGCTGGCAGTCCAATTAGGGGTAGGGTCGGAATATCCATCGCGATCTGAATCCGGGCAGCCCAACCGATCTAGAGTCGAAAATCCATTAATATCTGGACAGGCATCGCCATTAAGACCATCTAAATTATCGCCGTACCCGTCAAAGTCCCGATCCGACCATTGGCTTGTATCTTCGGGAAACCTATCCCCTTGCGCACCATTCATATCGTCGCCATAACCGTCGTTATCACTATCTTGCCATTGTTCTGCATTTACTGGAAATTGGTCAGAAGAGTTGCCGTCTGGGTTATCGCCGTGGCCATCGCCATCGGTATCGGACCATTGCGAATAATCGTCCGGGAAAGCATCTGCTCCGTTCCCATCAGGGTCGTCACCAAAACCATCGCCATCACTATCTTCGGTTTGAGTAGAGTCAGAAGGGAAGGCATCCTGGCTATCGGTTGTGCCATCCCCGTCGCTATCCAAATCAAATAATCTAAACTTGGAAGATGTGCTGAATGTTGAGACTATGAATAACTCCCCATCCGGTCCGTAAAACCCATTGATTACCCTTCCGGGTGAGGAATAACTCAGCGTTTCAGTAAATGTTGTATCGTCTATCAAATGCATTTTCCCATTTTGAGTCCCGACTAATATCTCGCCATTTTGGGCGAAATTTATCGAGTAAATACTTTCTCCACTTGAAACGCTGAGTTCTTCCTTTGAATAATCTGTGCTATCATACCTTAGCAGGTGCCCATTTGCACATCCTACCAACAGATTACCATCTGCATCTCTTGCCATAAAGGTCGGATATGATGAATAATCAGAAAGAGTCCTTACAACTGTACCATCCTGAGTGTGAAATTTGACCAAATTGTCTCGACCCGCTGTGATAATTTGATCTTGGTCCCATAATAATAATGCAGTCATTGCAGTATTATGAGAGTCGGTCGCAACGCCAGTCCATTCTGTATCGTCCCATTCTAGAGCTTTTCTTTCACCACCAAAATGGCCGAACCAAAGATCGCCTTGAGTATCCCAAACCACCGAATCTACAGCGGATGTGGTATTGTAAAACTTAGTTACTATTCGCAATTCAGTATTTACGATATATACTCCCTCCGAATGAGCTACTGCAACCAATAACCCGGTCGAGTCTGGTGCTGCTGACTTGACTGAGGTGTTGAGTTCGATGCCCCATTGGAAAATCAATTCGCCATCGCCCCAAAAATATTCAGACATATTTCCATCATCATTGACGGTTAAAATGGTATTTTCTGAAGAGAATGAAAGATGGACTAATCTTCCGTTCACGGTCTCTACAATTCCAACCTCCAAAAGGCTGGTCGCAGCACTTGAACTTGGCATTGCAGGTAGAAGTAAAAGAGCGAGAATTAAAGCGATGCTCTTCCTCATATTTACCGCTGAGAAGTAGGTAACCTATCAATGGCACGGAGTGATGATTTTAATCTACTATTCACTCTTCCTCATCCGATTGCTTGACCCCGAGTATAGCCAAGCTGGTTTGTAGAGGCGTTAAGCGACTGATTGGAGTCAAGGTGGCTACCTTGGGCTCCTCGATTGTTTCAGATTCTCCGGGCTTTGTTCCTGGAGCCGATGAGGGTGGCGGGCCTCGCCTCTTAGCCGGGGTGAGAACCTTTGTTTCAACCGGGGTCAAACTAGCGGATCCTGCCGATAGTTGCCCTCCTACAACCGATAGTGGTTGAATTGGGGTGATCATAACCGGGGCATCGAGTTCATCTTCCATAGCTTCATCGAATACCGACTCCATCAAGTCGCCAATCTCTTCGCCTTCTGGATCTGATTCGGTGACCGTTTCTATCACAGGCTCGGTGATGATTTCAGATTCTGGTGCAAACCTTTCTTCGACAATTGGTAGTGGGGTAGGTGTTAGGACTGGTGAGACTGGTTTGACCAATCCGGGTTGTTCAATAGGTTGCCGTATCACCTTTTGGGCGATCGGTTGTGGTAAAGCCACACCTGCTTGAACCGGTTGATTAAACCCAGAACCTATCGGTGCTTTGATTGGTTTTGGCATCGGCAATGCACCGCTCAATGATTTCGCAGCGGATTTTGGAGCCCTCATTCCACCAAGACCTATTGATGGCGTATGTTGAGTTGCTGCTTTAGCTAAAGCGCCTCTAATCGGACGACCTGCAGACGCACCCAAGGAATCTGGGCGCGCCCCGAGCGCACTAGGATCGAGGCCCAATTGTGGTGTTTGAGCCTCGGTTCCTTTACCTGAAATCGCTTGAAGCCAAGTCGATCTCTTATCGGCTCGGTTATCGGTAGACTGCAATTGTGTATACTCTTCTTCTTGCTCAAGAAGTCGAGCTTCGTCTGCAGTAATCTGATCTTGGACATTTCCTTCAATCGATTCTCGCATCTTGGTTTCGGCCATCGACTTGAAGTCATCCATCTGTTGGGTAAGCATCGAAAGACGGTCACGAATTTCAGAGCGTTTGACACCGAGTTGAGCCTCGATTTCCGCCCTGATATTGGATTCTCGCTTGCGTACCTCGATGAGAGCCTTATTGCGCATGATTTCCTCTCTCTTGTCGAGTTGACGCTCGAGTTGGGTCGCAACTTCGTCCTCTTTGCGAGTGCGGAAGTCCGCGAGGCGGTCTTCCATTTCTACTTCCAATTCTAAAACCGTCTCTTCCTTCAACAGGTCAAGGTCGGTCTCATGAGTGATTCGTTCATTGCGGAGGCGGCCGTCGATCTCGGACATAATCGCCTTCCTGGCCGCTGATTCGCGAGCGCTGAATTCGAGTTCAAGCCGCTCGGACCAATCCTCCTTTTTGGATTCATAACTATCGCTTAATTGATCGCGTAGTTCGGCTTCCCTCTCATATCGGAAGCGAGCAAGACGGTTCTGAATTTCCGCTTCTCGAGCATTTCGATAAGATGAGAAATCTTGATCGGTACGTGCTTCAAGTTCAGCTTCGATATCCTTCTCTAGTGAACGCGAAATATCATCGACTGCCTTGGAAAATGTGAGGTCGTATTTTTCACGTAGGCGGCCCTTTCTATCCGCTAACTTTTCCGAGTGTGCTGATTCTAACTGCTTTTCGATTTCAACCCGCAAGATCTCGCGCTTACGAGCGACCGCCAATTCTACATCTTGGCGCATCCTCTCTTCAAGTTCTTCGGTTTCTGACAGCAATCTGGATTCCAATTCATCCTGAATTGAAGCCGCTATGTCTTCTTCTAAGCGCAGACTTCTACGTTCATATTCAGCCCGCATACTCGCTTCACGCTGCTTGAGACGGAGTTTGAGTTGTTGCTCAAGCCTGGTACGAATTCCTCTGCGGAGTGCTTCTTCGCGCTCAGCCAGTTTCTGGGTTTGACCCTGTTCTAAACGAGCGACTTCTTTGTCCTCCAACTCAGTAAATCGTTGTTCCATTTCGTTTTGAATCGTTGCTTCTAAATCACGAATACGTCGCTGTAAAGCTTGATTAAATTCTATTTCCATTCGCTCCCTCGCGAATGCTAAACGTTGACTATGCTCTTGTGTTAATTGCCCTTCTAGCCGAGTAATAACCGCGAGGCGGTGTTCTTCCATCTTGCGGCCTTGTTCTATATCGAGGGATTCTTTTAGCGACTCGACTTCTCTTGTAAGACGCAACTCATGCATTTGTTTGAGACGGATTTCTTCTCTGGTAAGGGTCTCGGATTCGAGTTGGGATAATTCTTGTACCATTTTGTCGCGTAAATCCCGTTCCAATGCCCCGATTGTCATATCGTGGTGCCTTGAAAGATCAATCGCCATATTATCTTGCATTACCGATATTCTTTCGGCTAAAGCTTGGCGGCGCATTTTTTGGTCTCTTCTCAAATCTGCTCGAAGCCGCTCCTCCTCTCGGAATCTAGAACTTCGCATCATTGTCTGGTCTAAAGAAGGGGACGGTGTAGACGTGAACTGGGCGCGCAAGGAAGAAAGGTTAGGCTGATTGGAATCTCCGCCCGCTCTCAATCGTTCTTTTGCTCCTGACTTGCTTTCGCTAACACTCATAGGATCCCCATCCAGATACTCATCCTTTCCTCATGATAGATAAGGAGCGCGATAAACTCTCACCATCGCGAGCCGATTTATACGACAGACGATAATCGCCATCACTCTTCTTCCACAGATGGAATTAGCTGCGGGCCAGCAAGGATGTAAATCAATGTAAGAATGAATGAAATTGTAAATAAAAACATCGTGAATACGGTTCCAGAAAGATCCTCGCCAGCATCGGCTTTAGCAGTTAGTGTCATCGCGTGAATTATGCCGTAAAGAATTGCGGCGAATTGTAATGTTGAAAGGCGCATTGGTAAGCCCTTTTTCAATTTAGAAAGTTTGCGATCTGAGATCATCATCGCACCGCTAAAAAACATCAACGGCAATAACAAAAAATCAAAATAAGGTTTGTCTTTGCCCTCTCCCCAACATGCTCCACAATCCCATGAGGAAAGATCGGGGCCCAAACCTGACGATGGTTGAAGCCAGATGATTCCTGCTGCCGATAGTAGTAGCATTGCATTTCCCGGTGACGCTAAACCGTGAAAATATGGCTTATAAGCGCCATCATCGTGTTGAAATCGCGATAGCCTCAGCATCCCGGTTGCAATTATCCAAAAGCAAGCAATCGCTAATGAAATTGTCCAAATTGGAGTTGCCTCACCCATTCGGCCGAACATTGCGAAAATCATTAGTGCCGGGGCTACACAAAATGAAATACAATCCGACATTATATCTAAAGAACCCCCTAATAATTGCTTTTTAGAATATTTTCTAGCGATTGGTCCATCGATAATATCGCCAAAGATTGAGATTAAGATGCAGAGCATCGCCGCCCAAATATAATCGGTCAACAAGCCGCCTTTATACCAAGGCTCACTCATATCATCAACCGCTAAAATTATGAATACAATCGCCAATGTACCCATCAATCCATTGAAGATAGTGATGAAGTCTGCAAGACCCATCATTTTGAAGGTAGTTTTCAAGATAAACACCTCAAAAATTGATTTTAAATTCGACTTCACAAGCCGGACAAGTAATCTTTCTGGTTCCAGGAGTTTTATTCAAGCGGAGTTGCCGACTACAAGATGGACACTCAATTTCCACTTTTACTTTAATTGCTCTGACTTCAAAACTGGTTTCGCAGGCTGAACATTTAAGATTTGCTGGGCGCTTATCGACTCCACAAATCAGAACTTTGGAACACTCAGGGCATCCAACCCGCTCTTCTTTCCACTTTCGACGGGTGCCCTCATGCTCAACCTTTACTTCGGCATCACACATTTTACAGGTCAATTCACCCAGACCACTCGGTAAAAGGTTATCACATCGAGGACATGATAAATCAGGTGGAGCGATTCTGGTGTAGGTATGGAGAACTTCTTCATCAGGCATTACTTCAACTCCAAGTTAAGAATTCAAAAAATTCAACCCTTTCTTCTGCCGGTAATCTGCAGACTCTCCAAGGTTGCAGAATCTATGTCCAAAGAAATTCCAGAAAGTTTCGCAAGTTCTCGTAACAATGTTTTGGCGGCCGCTTGAACCCGAGGGTTTGCCAAATCGATCGATGCAAGAGAATTATCTGCTATTGAAGAGCCATCGCTCGGGAGTGGTACTCGATTCATAACACACCACCAGCGGGTTCTTCCCTGATCGCGATGGTTCATCACCAAGCCCAAAGATTCTAATTTACGCAAATGGTGGTAAAGGTTGTATCTATCCACATTGACTAAGTTTTGGAGTTGGACGGTTGTAAACTCTTCCCCGTTTAGAAGAGTTTCGTATAGCGACCGCCTTGTAGGGTGCATCAATGCCGTACTGACCGGGTCTGCATGTATCCGAACCATCTCATAGCCCCTCCGCATTTGAGGTCTTAGCCACCATTTGGCTTGAACCTAGCGCATGGTTTCAATGATTCAAGCCTTTGAAAAAAGAACCTTAAACGAATCGATTGTACCAGTAAACACACTTTTACCAATATCAGAAATTAATTTCCATGTTTCACCAGCACCGGATAATCTAGCACCGTTGACGATTACGCCGATTACCGATAGTTCATGCACCAAAACCGCGATTGTCAAACTTTCATTTAGCCCAGATAAAACCGCATAAACCAATATCATAGTGACGAGTACCGAATAAGAAATATTCCATTTCAAAATTTTACTTGTTTTCTTAGAAATTTCGATCAATTCTGAAAGCAAGCGTGGATCATCGCCTGGAATCAACACATCTGCCGCTTCTAAGTTTACCGACTCGCCTGCGCCGATAGCAACGCCTATGTCGGCTTTTGCCATTGCAGCAGCATCGTTGAAACCATCGCCAACCATCATCGTGATATGGGTATTAGAACGTGAATTAACCCATTCAACCTTGTCTTCAGGGTTCATCTCTCCATGGGCTGCTAGTTCGGGTAATCCAATTTCCCTTGCTAGTGTATTGACCGCATCTTGATTATCCCCGCTCAACATTTCAACGGTAATTCCTTGAGAATGTAAATCTTTAACCAATTCTGCAGCTCCTGGACGCAAGTCGTCATGAATGAATGTGATTAAGGCAACCTCCTTACCCTCTTTTCTAAGTAATGAAGCACCGTGTCCAAGTGAAAATGCCTCGGTGAGAGCCTTTGTTAATTTTTGGCTCAAA
>CAUZVL010000035.1:0-7895 GCA_963583355.1 Candidatus Thalassarchaeaceae archaeon | reverse complement strand
TTGTTAGCATATCTTCACCTGGTCGAAAAAACCACCGGCAGAAACCCACCTTATGGGGTGCTGAGATACGGTGATGAACAATTGCATCAGATTCAATGGGATTCTGCTAATCGTTCACGCTTATCCGCTTCGGTAAAAGAAGTTCAACGGTTGATGGTCGAAGGTGGAGCGAGTCGAAACCACAAACGAAAAGGAAAGTGCCAATCTTGTTCAAGGCGCTATGCTTGTGACCAAAGTTTGGTTTGATCACTGCGTATCGCAATTATCATCTATTGGAAAGTTCCAGCAGTTTCGGTCGACGCTGATCATGATTTGGTACGAATCGGAAGCGACTCCCTCCAAGAGGGGATTACCAAATCCCCTACCCGAAAGGTAAAGGTTCCAAGTCCCTTCCTCATACGGAGGTAATTGGGCGAAATCAAACGCGGTTTGAGTGACGGTTAATATCTCGGTCCAAACTATATTTCCTTCTGCATCAGATAATGTTGCCTCGACATATCTAGCACCTTCTGGGATAATTAGCAGAGAATCGGCTAGAGCGAATGATGCTTTGAAATAAACTCGAACCTCGACGACTTCGGAGTCAATCTCAATATCCCAACTACTGATTCGTTCGTTCAAAGTGTAACCAGGAGGGAAAGTATAGGTCTCACCAAAATGTTCTGATTCGATTACAAGTTCGGCTTGTGGCCTCAACTGTTCAACGAATTCACGGGCGGGAACAAGGCCGATACAACCTGCGCTCGACATCAACAAAATGCCGAGCATCACAAATGCTTGGAAGGCTTTGCGACTACCCATCATCCCTTCGCAGGTGTGATGAGTTCATCAACCATGCCCCTAGTGGCTTAATCTGCCTGAATGAAGTAGACAAGGAAGCCGAGCTCATTAATTGAGCGATGACGAACCCTGTGAGCACCGACGGGCATCATTCAAACTTTGCACCGCATGTTGAACAACCGTTGGCATCTGCTGGAATATCGGCGCCGCAAGCACCGCATTCTGCAGTCTCTACCTTTTTCCTAATCTTGCGTCTTGGGGCGCGCTTTTTCTCAAGTTTTGCCGGGGTCAATTCGTCGATCTCTTCTTCCTCGAAAGAGAAATCTAGCGCTTCTTCAGGTAATTCATTACCTGCAATAGAACGATCAATCGAATAGCCAACCTTAACCTCATCACCAGGCATCACACCCTTTTCACCGGTAACATCGAAGATTTGACCTCTAATCGATGAATCTGAAGCACTCAACCTCTTTCCATCATCGCCTTGGTCTAGATGTGCTTTAATCTCGCCTTTTTCTGCTAAGAAGGCATCGATATCGTGGCTCTCAAAGACCTCTTCTGCACTCTTGAGATTGGTGGTAACTATCTGCATTGCCTCTTCATCATCCATATCACTAGCTTCGAGTTCAGCAGCCTTTCGATCGTAAGCCGCTTCGACCTCGGCTTCCGCGGCGGCGATATTCTTGTCCCAATGTCCTTCCAAATCATCGGCATCATAACCGAATTCTTTGATTGCTTCATCGAAATTTTCAGTGCCAGCAGCGTGGGTCGATTCTGCATCCTCTTCCTCGTCAGGTAACGCCTCAGTAGGTTTTGTGACCTCCTTCTGTTTCCTTTGTTCGAAATAAGTACTAACAACTTGTGGGGTACCACAATATGGACAATTAGACATCAAGTCTGGGATAGATTCATGACATACATCACAATCATGGAATTGCTTTCTTGCCTTTTTGAGGTTGAACGAACAGGACGGACAACGGTCGACCTGGTCTTCCAACTCACCATCACAAGCCGGACAATAATCGAAAATATCTCGCTCGACCTCTTCGTCTGTTTTACGGGTGAGAATGATAGCAGCGATTAGAATTCCAATCATGCCAACCGCTAATAAACCGATAATGAACAGTGTTCCGAAGGCTGCACCTGATCTATCTTCAATGACATCTTCTGGCTTGTAACTGGTATCCCATGTCCAAGTCTGAGTATTCACTACAACCGAATCATTTGGAATGAGTTTTAGGTTTGTGCGCGGCGCACTCGCGTTGAATTGGCAGCTCAAACTAACCGTTTGGAATAATTCAGAAACTACAACTTCTGTTTTTGACCATTTAATTCCTTTACCATTTTCACAAGTAAAATTCAATTCACCGACCTCGGTCGAACTGAGATTAATATGAGCGACATATGATTGGCCATCTTTAAGCGGAAAATTGACTAATTGGCCGGATTCGTCTTCTAATACAAAGGTTGAAAGTTGCCAATTCAGGCGCAATTGAGCGGTGATTGAGACCGAACCGCTCGCATTAGAATTCAACAGATTATCATCGTAAGAGCCTATGGCAACCCAACGAGCATCAAATTGAGCGATGTGGGCGCCGGTTGCAGAAGGAAGAACCTTCTTCCAAACATGAGTTTGTCCTGCTGCTATCGAAATCAAAGGCTCTGTCGATTCATCAGCACTAAATCCCTCCCAGTTATAGAGCAATTTTCCTTGGACTGCAATCGAACCTGCATTTGTCATCGAGACAGTCCATTCGATATTGCCCCCACTCCCTATGCTAGTTAGTGAAGGGTAGGCGAAAGGGTCAACCGCGACATCAGGGATTGCATATTTGTCAAAGTAGGTGCTAACACGATCATTATCTCTGGTTTCTTGAATAAAGTTCGCGGTTTGATATGGATCTATCGCCGCGCTAACCATGTGATTGCCAACCAACAGGTTTGAGATGTGTTGGCTGGTCAATTCAAATTGCCAATCGGTTTGAACCCTCGAACCGCCAGTCATATTTACGCTAAAGGTTGGAACGACTATCTGACTACCTGTGTTGTCTAAAATCTCTAGTTTCATCGGCACTTCGGTTTGGCCGTCGCCACCGGTTCGAAGCAAAGTTCCTGAAACCAACCACGGCCCGTCTAGAACATTTACAGCGATATCTACGCTAATATTTCCAAGATGAGAAATATCCATTCTAGAATCGACTGATAATGAATCTAAAAACACATTGTCCTCATCAGCCTCTATCACGGCATCGTCTATATCTAAAGTGATGGAAATTTGATGAATTCCAGATTCCGGTGCGGTTATGGTTTGGTTAACCCATGCGGACTGGCCAGCGCTAATCCCTGGGGTCTCGATGATCGAACTATCATTAGAAACCAGCAGTTGAAGCCGGCTGGCATCTGCGTTTTGCGAACCGGTATTACTGATTTCTAGTGCGACCTCAATCTCATCACCGGAATTGAAATTCAAAGGCGTGGTAATCACTTGCTCTACCTCAAGGTCTGGCAATCCTGCAACCGTTAAATCAACGAAGAAACTTTGAGCACCAGCACCCGCATATTCAAATTCGATCCAAACCTTATGTTCTCCAACGGTTAAGCCAGATTTAGTCGCTTCTATAGTTGTGACATTATTGGCTGGAATATCGACCGTATCGGTCACAATACGCTTATTTGAAGAAATTCCATCCCAGTAAAAACTGTAAATCACATCATCAGCATCCTGTGAATTTGTATTGCTTAAAGTAAGAATGATATTGACTGAACCACCCTCGGTAGGGTTGTTTGGTAAGAATGCCAAAGTTGCCGCGGATGCTTGTATGCCACCACTATCTTCAGCCGAAACCTGAAGAGGGATTGCTGAGAAAATTAGCAAAGAGAGAACCAGAACCACCCCTACCGACTTCGCCATGAATGACAAGAGGCGGCCACTTGCACTTGAACCAATCGAATACACTTGCGGTTTCGGCAGGGAAATCAAGACCTAAGAACCGTTGCGGATAAAGTAAATGAATGCGTAGGTTTGAAGGATGAGTCCTGTCGTCATAGTCATTGATGAGGCGGGTACTTGGGCCAATCATGTTGGTAATCATCATAACCATAGGCCAGACTAACCCGTCGTTTTTAGCAGATTCTCATCTTGTAAACAATGCACCAAGCGCTCTTTCACTAGATTTTGCTAACGGACCGGAAGCTTCAGACACCGTCAATGGACTGTTTACAATATCAATTAGTTCTACTGGAACTGGTAATATTTCGTCGATTGTGATCGAAATCTCTTCGGATGGCTCAAATTGGTCGGATGTTGTTAATTTGACATCTACTCCTTGGATCACCTATTTTGATTCGACATCCTATGATAACGGAAGTTGGAATCTAAGAGTTAATGCCTATGATGATGATGTATCGAATAATACCACGTGGTTTAGCAGTGGATTCTTTGACATTGCAAATCATGAACCGGTCATCTCAACATTTATCCTTAAAAATTCAGGCTCGGGTTCAGGGGATAATGCAATCGAAAGAAAATGGCTATCTATCCCGGCGAATGGAACTCTAGAGTTTGAATATAGCGTTGATGATGATGATTTTTCATATGCATCTTTGACCAATGCCCCCGGGCCATCGGTACCGGCAAATGATGGTCCAACAAATCCTGTGTACGGCTGGGATTGGACTAGCGGTAACTTTGCTGAAGGCACTTTTAATCCACGGATTACCGTATTTGACAATTCGGGTTTCAGCACCATTAAAACCATATTTATCGGCATAGATAGAACCGCACCAACTATGACCTCACCAACTATTGGAGAAGGGTCTACTTGGAGTGATTCAACCGAGGTTATCATCAGCGACCTCAAGGCCTCAATATTGGATGGCTCCGGCTCAGGTGGCTCTCATGTCGAGATGAAAATCGATGGGGTTTGGACATCGTTCAACGGCGATTCAACCACCTTATCGTTGGCTGAAGGGGAGCACTCTATTCTAATGCGCTCGATCGATATAGTCGGTAATGTCGGGAATTCGATTTCGGTCGATATCAAGGTCGATACGACCGACCCCGAGGGATTGGGTTGGACAGTAGATGAATTGACCACAACTATGGTTGGTGCTGCTAGCGTTGTATTTGCTGCAGGCGATGATGGCTCTGGAATCGATAACTCAGCGTCAAAGATTCAATACGGATTCGATTTGAATGGGGTCGGTAATACACCAGACCAATCCGGTCGCTGGATCGATGTTGGCACAAGCGGATTGAATGGCTCGGTAGGATTGAGTTCTTGGGCGACAAAGTCCCGTCAATTCTTAATGCTGCGAGCAATTATTACCGATGCCGCTGGTAACTCGGTCACCACTATACCGTCTGCATTCCAAATCCTTCCTGGCATCGATATGTCGTGGAATGCTAGCCAAACAAATCTCGATAAATTAATCGCTCGACCCGGAGATAGCAATGGCAACATAGTAATCACCAGCGTACTCGAATCTAACCAAGCATGGGGTGGAACGGTTTCGGTAAGTCTTGAAGCTGCTCCTGCCGACCGAAACGCGGATGTTTCATGGACGGTTATGGATACGATTGTCCTACCTAGTGGCAGCATGTCAGATATGTACGAGGAGATAATTTGGAATTATACCATCCCCAATACCGGCCAATTCGATTTGAGATTAACCATCGATTCGGATTCGGCCATCGATGAAAGAGATGAAGGAAATAACCAATATTATTTGGTGGTTACAGGTGCTGCGGTTAGCGGAATTGGAGTCGTTCCATCGTTCGCCCCTAGCCTGGGCGCATTGATGGTGGCCGGATTTGCAATCGCTTGGATACAACGGAAGAGGGTTACTCTTCCTCCCATATGATCGACTCGTCTTCTGAAAATTCCATCATTGTTTCAACCGCGTCCGAATCGGCTGGGTCGACTTGATGTGCTCTGAGCCGACGAGATTTACGCCGAGATAATTCGGCTAAACCGGGAACTAGGTCGGCGAATTCGTTGCTTATGGTTTCATCGACCTTTTCTTCGATAGAATCGAGGGCACGGTTATCTAGCCGAGCTTTTCTACGAGCTTTTTCGAGATATTTGATGACCGTTCCATGTTCTGAACCGGTAGCCAGCATCTCGATTGCATTACGAGCCGCCATAAGACCACTACCCTCGCCGACCAAAACGACTGTCGATTTATAAATCGTAATCTCTGTGCCGGTATGCTGTTCGATCAATTTGCGAATCTTTCCCTCAGAACCGATGATTCTAGCCCGAATTCTTCGCTGTTGATTAGAACGCTTTCCAACATGTTCTTTGAGGTCAACCATCTCGAAAAACCAATCATCTTGTAATAATTGAATCGCTTTTGCAGGAGACATCCCTCTGCCGATAGCCTTGATGACATCTGGTAATTTGAAGGCCCTTACCGGGTCATATGAACCGGGCTCACCCCAAGTGACCTCGAGGTCACCTGATTCGGAATCGATATTGATGTACTTGCAACCTGCAGCGGTTTGCAAATCAAGCCGAGTAGCACCTTTTGCCCCAATCAATACCGCGATTCGGTCCCGAGGAACCCGTGGAAGCGACTGACGCATAAACCAAGGCGGGCAGCCAACCCTTCTTCAACCCCACCGTTAGGCTTTAGTCTACTCTTCCTCGAGCATTTCAACGTGCGAGAGATCCATTTCAAGCACTTCGTACATAGCCTCTGCCAATGAGGTATCAATACCATTTTTTGTGGCCCATTCAACCAATCGTGTAACATCTCGAACCAAGAACTCCTGGGATTTAGGGTGTTGAGCGACAACTCCTTGGCCAACATCGATGACCACCGGTTGGTCATCGTTCCACAGAATATTATACGGAGAAAAATCACCGTGAACTAATTTTGCTTTTTGCCATGAAATCGCTAAAAACTCGACCAGAGTGGTATAAACCGCTTCAGGATTGAGAATTTTAACATCTCGTAAACGTGGGGCTGGAGCTTGTGCTGTACCTAGATATTCCATAACCAAGACATTCTTGTGGACCGCTATAGGCGAGGGGACATTCAAACCCCATTTTGCCAATCTAGATAGATTACGGAATTCCTTTCGAACCCAAATATCTACCAGATCTCGATGCTTTCTTCTCAGGCCGCTAAATCGTGGGTCGCCCTCGATATATTGAACCAAATTCTTGAAAACAGCATTTGAGGTGTGGAAAATCTTCACCGCTACCGGCCCATCCAAACTAGTTCCATGGAAAACGTGGGCTTCTTTACCGCGGGCTATCGGAAAATCGAGAGTATCGAGATGGCCTAATTTCATTAATTTGTACAGGCTCATCAAAGCGAGACGGTCGAATACCGAATCGAAAACCCGACGATCTACCCACTCAAATGGCCCATCGCCCATCACTCCGGCTAATCCATGTTCGATCTCAGTGAACATTTTCTTGTATCTGGCTTCTTTCATCCAATCAAGATCGCCGCCACGACGGTCTAAACTCTTGACGAATTTCTCGGTTTCATCGCGTTGCTGATTTTGGTCAGCGTCAAAGGATTTGCGCTGGCGATTATTTCGACGTTGCCGGGTATTCTTGCTCAATTCGTCATCCCAATGATCACGATTTTTGCCCATGAATTGTGGCCCACCAAATCTAAAATCAGCCAAAGAGGTCGTCGATCTCGTCATCGTCATCCTCTTCGGTCTCTGGAACTAAAGCTTCAGGCTCTTCTTTTTCTTCTACGGGTGCTGAGGAGAATAATCCATCTGCATCATCGAAGTCGTCGGCTGCGGTATTCATTCCAAACAGATCGACATCAGCAGGGAGCAAGCCGGTTCTCGAAAGATACATGGCTTGAGTCTTGGTATAGCGGTGCTTTACATCGGCTTTGGAGTCTTGGAAATCCCAAGGCCAAACGATGATTAAATCACCATCTCTGACCCATTGGCGACGGCGCATCTTCCCTGGAATACGCGCCATTCTGGTCTCACCATCAGCGCAGAGAACTGTTACTCGGCGACCACCGAGAATGTTTTCAGCGATAGCGAACATTTCGTTAACTTTTTTATTGGGCATTTTCACCCGGATTTTGGTGGCTCCAGAGCCTCCACCCATCAATCGTGCGAGTTCTTCCTC
>CAUZVL010000034.1:0-7947 GCA_963583355.1 Candidatus Thalassarchaeaceae archaeon | reverse complement strand
CTGTTTTAATTCTTCATCTAACGATGAAACAAAATGGTGAGTGTTGATTCGATTGTGTTTCTCCAACCAAAGATTACCATTTGAATCGATTGCCCCCGCTCTGATTCTGCTACTCGAAATAATTGTGCCAGTTTGGTCCAAAATATGCGGGGCCTCAATTATTTGGAGAGGTGTTAACCCGGATTTTAGCCTCATTTCATTGATTTTTTCGCAAGTTATCAAGGTTTCTGGAGTGCAAATAATTCCATCACAATCGGTGCGATGGGCTGCAGGACCAATGTGATTAGATAATTCATGAGTGGTAATCCTCTCGTCGGCCCAATCAAGAATAGATGATCTCCTCTGCTCAAAAGATTGTAAAAAGGGTGATTTATGTGAGGACATTCTGTCGTTTACAATCCAAACTTCTACAAATTCTCCGGCTGCTAATCCTGCTAGTAAAAGTGCTTTATGCCCAGCATGAAATCGGTCGAAAGTACCTCCAACCAAACAGCGCGACAACTTCGCCATGAAGATTACCAACCGTTGAGGCTATTCAAATAATCGGAAAAAGAACTGTGCCCCAACCCATAACAACCTCGGTCACAGTTTCCTCAGAGGTTTGACCCAGGGTTGGGAGTTTATCTGTGCAGCCGGTTGGTTGTCTCACTCTCACTCTCTCGTCCAGCGAGGACCCATTACCGACCACATAGTCCATCGGTTTGCATCAGGAGATCATCCCATAAGGTCACCCTGGTCTTCGTCGATGGCACATAGCCACATCACTGGTATCACCGTTCACTGTGCGGACGCACTCCGGGCGATGTTGCATGTGTGGCTAATCCACTCTGGCACGCAGGTCATTGTTGAATGCGCCGGTGCAGAGCGAGATGGATTTCGAGGTCACCTTCGCATTTATTTGGGATATTTGGCACATCTGAATAAAATAACCAACCCGCCAGTGGATGGCTATTACAAATAGGCGGAGGCCGATTATTTTCTTTGGATTGGAGAGAGTTAAAAACATCGATTAATGAAATCTTCCCAACCCCATCACCCATATGATGAATCAAAGATAATTCCGATGAATTTAATTCTTTATCGGATAATAGAATTGGCCATGGCACATCCAAGTCGCAAAGCGCAGATCGGCCAATCGATGTTGTGAGAAACAATTTCAACCATTCCAAGGCGTGCTCTTGCCATAATGAATGGTGAACATCCTCCATTATTCCGAGAATTGAATCCCTATCGCTAGGTGGATTATGGTAAAGTATAGAATGGTGAGGGCAAACTGAGATTAAGTTGATTAGAATATCGGAATCCCAGCATTCTTTCAGGACTTGTTTTACCCTTAATGGGTGGGAGAGATAGGTCGAGGAAACATCCAATGGAGATTCAAACCACATTTTGGAAAGTAATACCGCACACGCGATCGCCGGTTGATCTAGCAAATTTGGTTTCGAATAGACTATCAATGGGTTTTGCCTCAATTTATTTAGCACTAAATCCATAGCTTGTGGTAGGTCGATTGCAAGTTCACTCAAAATCTCTAAATCGAATGAATCAAGGTCCTCTAATAGAACCCATTCGGCATTCAATGAATTGCCAATCCTTCTCCATCGTGACCTTCTGGTTTCAGATGAACATGCAATCCAAGCAGCAAGCGGATATGTCGTTTCGATTTTATCTGCCCATAGATCATTGGGTTTAGCCAAAGAGCATGCTGTCCAAACAGCTTGACGTTGATTCTTGGGCAATTCGGGATTGCTTGAATTACCCCTGACTAATTCAGAGGGGGTTTTTGGCACTACCCATTCGGCCGGTGCTGTTCTGGTTTGAGAATCCAACGTGATAGGTACCTTTATTCGACCCGGTAATTCCAAAGTAAAATGACCGATTTTTTCTTTCGAAGAGAGTACAAACGGCAAAGGAAGACTCGATCTTTCGGTTAATACCAACCTACAACGACTATCTGAGGTCAATCTGTGCAATTCCTCAATTTGACCTGGCCAACGCCAATGAATAACCATCGGTTCATCTCGCTCATCCAAAAGATAAGCGAGTACGCTTCTTGCAGCTCTTAGCGAAAGACCCGTACTATCGAGATCTAATGATTGATTTAATGACCAAGTCTTCGCGGGAAAATCCAAAGAGACCTTTCTTGTCAAAAGATTAGACCTGCCTTGATTTAAATCGATAATCAATCGCTCAAAACGTTCATCGACTAAATGATTACTCAACCGCGGGTGGATTTGTTTGAGCCAATATCTGAGAATTCTATTGGGTAATGGTTTTGAGGACCTATCAACTAAATTTGCATCTGCTAAACAAATTACTCCGCTTGAAACTGTTTGGAGAATTAATGATTGGTCTGCCCTCTTCCCGGCTCGAGCGTGAACTCCACCACGAGGTTTTACCTCCGGTCCTGAATTACCGGCTCGGCCCAAAATGAATTCACCATCTTTCAAATATTGCGGTAATTCAGGCCAATGACCTACCGGCAATGATTCAAACCAACTACCAACACCCATTGGCCAAGGAATTTGATCATCTAATAATTTAGCCCTAACTACACCCATCACCTTCGGTTGTTCCATCCAAGCCGCCAAAGTTGATGATGATGATGAGATCGATGGTGGATTGGTTCTTCGCTTTGACTCGAGGTCCCACCAAGTCAGCCCACCTTCTTTGGTGACCGCCCAACGCCAGTTTGAGCCATCCCCCTCATTTCCGGTGGAGATTCTTATTGTTCCAGATGAATCGTCCATCGGCCGATCGGGTAGTCCAAGAAGAGGGCCGGGGGGTTTAATCGCATAACCAAGCAACAACATGGAGCCTTCTCTTGCTAGCACGATTCCGGCGGTGGTGGCCATCTTACCAGAGTCTCTAGGCTGCTGAATCCATCTTCCTCCAATCTGGTCAAGCCTTGTGCGGAAAGGCGTAATTTAGATCCTCTTATCACATCGTTATCTCTAACGACGTATCCCGATTGACGCAATTGTTTCAAAGCTGCTGAAGCATGCGGTAATCTCATGCTCAAGGCCTCTGCGACCTCACTTACCGTCCCCCCTCCATCTGCTAACCAATCCATAATTCGGCGTTGGTGATTGGAACGGATACGCTTGCCTGACACCTTCGTCACCATCATCGGGCAGAAGTACCTGTAATATCAACATTATTGCTTACTAACCATTAATTAGTTACAATTACTTACAAATTTCTATTGGAGAACGAGGTTATTTATTCGCTTTAAATACAACACCGCCGGTTTTGTAGGTGTTTTTGGCCTAGCGAATGTAACTTGGAAGCCCTGTGTCGGGATAATGGTTATATGGGCTGCTTCGCTCCTCGTAGACAACGGCCCATCTCGAGCGAGGTAAACGGCCAAATGACAGGAGGAGAAAACGATGAAAACCGTGAGAATCAGAGAGAAAATCAAGAAATTCCTAGCCGAGCGCCCACGCAATACGGCTGAAATCCTAGAGCACATCAATAGTACAATGCGCCATGGCACCACCTCCCAACAACTTGGGAATGTTCTTTCCAAAGATAAGGACATCGTCAAGGTCGGATATATCAAGAGATCCGGTATTCTTTCAGGCGGATACGATATCTGCGAATGGGCTACTAGAATTTGGGTTGCGGATAATTGCCCTGGATGGCAAGAAGGACAACCAATCATCATCGATGTTAACGGAAATATCCAGACATCCGATTTGATCCGCCGCTCATAAGGAGTTTCGGGTCCCCATCAGAAGGCAGGGGGGCCTGTCACCCCCGGTGGAATCTTTGCAGAAGCCGGTAGTCTTCAAGCTGAAGCAGATTTCAACTTCCGTTGTATTTTTTGCCAAGGCCCTGTCCAATCTAATCGTTGTTCCAGTTGTGGCAACACTCAGCAAAGTGCAGTAAATCAAGGGCTATATCGTCACGAACGTCGAACTCAAGATGATGAAGCCAATTTTTCTGGCCTCATTAGAAGAGCTTCTATCGAAGAAGATGATTATCGGCCTTCGTAAATCAAGAATGCATCGCTTGCTGATTCACCATCGCAAATAATTGCCTTACACGCTGCAGCCATTCTTACTGCAGATTCGGTGTCTCTTTGATGAATATTTCTGCCGGTTGCCGCACCACGGCATCCCGAGACGTTAACCTGGCCCCAAAGCCGTTCTAAGAATTCCATTGCTGGCAGGGAACCTCCACCTGAACAAATGATTCCACAGCGACCTGCTGCTTCAACTGCAATCCCCAAACTTTCCGCTTGAGTCATTCCATCCCAGCCACGTGGATAATTTACTTTGGCGAAATCTGCACCAATGCAAGCTGCAACTCCTGCTGCTCCCGAAATTAGTTGAGGACATTTTTCATCGGTAACCGCTTTGCCGCGCGGGTACATCCACACTACTGCGATCATGCCTTGTTCGTGAGCCTCTCGGATGAATTGTGCTGCTTCTGTCAACATATCATGCTCAAATTCACTGCCGATATAAACCGTATATCCAATTCCTACGACATTGATTCCATTATGAACCAAGGACATTACATCGTCCATATCCCACAGAGCCTGAGAGACTGGGTCTCGTTGAGAGGTGCTTATCATATGAGATTTGGAATTTAATTTAACCAAATAAGGAATGTCGGGATGGTCTCTTGCATAATGAGAAATCAAACCGAGTTGACCTGCAAGTACACCGATTGTACCATCCTCACAACCACGAGAACCAATCTCAAATAAATGCCCAGGATTGTTTGAAGTCAAAGGGATTTCTTGTCCACCATCGTAAAAATCATCATTTAGATGCTCAATTTTTTGATCGCAGGCAAAAAGATTAATTTTTCCGGTTCCACAGGTTGCTGCATTCATATTTTCGATGAATGTTTCAATCAATTCATCAGGTACATCTGCAGGAACGTGATACTCAGTCGCCATGTTTTGGACCCACCCGGGCAAAGGACTTCAACGCATCGCCTGATGGATAGGAAAATCAATGAAAATATAAGAGATACTAAAAGAGGAGTTATGCTCTAATTAACATGGCGAGAACTTGCACTGCGTGTGGAGGAGTTGGCCATAACCGTAGAACTTGCGAGTTGATAAATCACCCGATTAGAACCATCTTAGCCAAGAGGGTAATAGAGTTCAGAGTTTGCTCTAATTGTGATGAGCCTGGGCATAATCAGAGAACATGTCCGCTATTATTCCCTGCAAAAGCTAAGGCCAGAGAAGTGTTACTCTCTGCTAAAGGTGGCAGAATGTGCTCCTACTGTGATGTACGAGGCCACAATATCAGAACCTGCCCTGTTTTTAATCCGAGTCGGGAATTCATACAAAGAACCGATAATAGGAGGAGATGTCTATTTTGTAAAAAAATTGGCCACAATTCTAGAACTTGCTCGAAAAGATTTCCAAATAAAAACTTCAAAAAAGCCAAACTCGGAAGAAAGTGTTTCGAGTGCGGTAAGTCCGGCCATAATGTTCGAACATGCCCGACGATTTTTCCAGAACAAAATCGAATCTACAAACTTAGAATGAAAGGAAGATTGTGTTCTATTTGTTTTCTCCATGGCCACAATAGGCGCACCTGTCCAAAATTAAACCCTCAAGCAGCAAAAATCAGATCAATACGTGAATCCAAGGATAAGCCATTAAGGCGCTGTTCAAACTGTGGCAGTATGAAGCACAACGTTCGTACTTGCCCAAATTGATTCCAAATTCAATTGCCTTTGAAGGAAGGAACTCGCTTATCGACATAAGCTGCAATACCTTCTTTTGCATCAGCACTTCCGAAGAGTGCTGCTTGTAATTCACGCTCAAGAGCAAGGTGGTATTCGAATGGGATTTCAGGACCAGTTTGGCAAGATCGCTTGATATTACCTACTGCTTTGGTCGCCTTGTTTGGTAGAGTGAATTGACTTGCCCAATCCAATACCATTTCACGGAATTCATCAGCGTCGCCTTCCCAAATATGATTGATCAAATTACAATCTTTACCATCCTCAAAAGACATTAATTCGCCAGTCACCATCATCTCAAGTGCCTTAGCCTTTCCAATCAAGCGAGTCAAGCGAGCGGTACCACCAGTACCTGCAAGAACTCCAAGGTTGATTTCGGGAAGTCCAATCTTTCCTGCATTCTTACGTGCGATTCTGATGTCAGCGGCCATAGCAATCTCTAATCCACCGCCGACAGCATGCCCATTCATTGCACAAATTACCAATTTTGAAGTCTGCTCGAAACGTGAGAGGGTCTCGTTTGCGTGAAGACAGAAATTATACTTGAATCCAGGTGTTACGCTATTCAGCATTTGGATAGATGCACCCGCTGAGAAAAACTTGGGACCATTTCCGGTGATTACGATTACGGTGACGTCATCATCAAAGCGAGCTTTGACGATTGCTGTATCGATATCACACATCATTCCATGAGTGTAAGTATTCGGTCCAACCTCTCCTTCGGCTAGTGGAGCCCCTGCGGAATTAGATGCTAATTCGAGAACTGCGATTCCATTATTGGTTGTACCGTAATTGACAAGGCAATTTGGCATGGCTTCGAATGTGAGTCCGTAAAGGTCGCTCATATCCCTTGGCACAAGGGTCATCTTAATGAGTCAATCGGCAGGTGTTTCCTCGTCCTTTGAGAAGGAGGTTTTGCCACCTGATTTTCTTACTGCCTTCCATTTCTCACCAACTAGTGCTGCTTCTTGTGATTGAACCCATCCGTCTCTTTTCAAGGCTTTACGAAAGGGTAAACGACGTACACCGCGGCCAAATGATTTTGGATCTTTTTTTAGGATAAAAGGATTAACCAATACGTAAATCAGTGATTTCCACCAAGAAGGCCTGAATAATTTCCCGACCCAAACCAAACCATCACCACGTTTAGACTGATCTTTCATCCAGTTTTTGCACATTCGTTTAAACATTCGATCTCCAACACGGTTCATCAAGAAACGATTGGCAACCGAAGTACGAACATATGGCAATAATTGCTTTCTTACCTCGACTTCATAATCACAATTACCTAGAATATCTTGTGCGGCCAAATATCCTGACCAAACCGCCATTCTCATGCCAAATCCCCACATGAAATCCTGAAGGCCGCCTGATTCACCCACGTAATAGCGTCCATCTTGTTTGTAGCGTTTATTGATAGTAAAATCACCTTTTCCGCCGACCCTCTTTATCGGTTGGCGGTCCATTTTTGGATATTGATTCTCATACCATGCGATTGTTTCGTTCAAAAAACGTTCACTGCCCTTTTGCTTACGCCATAAGCAGGTACAAATCAAGCCGACACCGTCGATGACTATCAGATAGGAATAAGATCCTGGAGCTAATTTGTCATTGAGTTGAAACGCGATATGGTTTGGGTGAGTCGTATTAAAAATTTCACCATATGCAACCGCACTCGTTCCTTTTGGCCCGCAGGCGATAATATGGCAATCCTCTTGTTTTACTCGGTCATTATAGTGGAGATTTGCCCCCGCTTCAAGCGCCATCTGCTTGAAGCCCTGATCGATTGTATGAGGTGCAGTACCTCTTTCGACTATCCTATATGCAATACCATCAGTAAAGATATTACTAACATCATCATCGGGATGGACCAGATCGATCTCGGAAAATTCAGTTGCTTTGAATTTGGAAGAATCAAAACCCCATTCCTTTAACTGGTCGAAAAAATCTGCGTCCATTGACCAATTTTCAAGCGCTTGGAAATCGCCATCAAATCGTTGACCTGAATCAGCACGAATATCGTGAACGTGGACCTCAACACCCGCTTTTGCTAAAGAGGTTGCAGCCGCTAATCCAGAGAGCCCCGCTCCCATAATATGGATTGGACCGACCGCTGCCATGACAGGCACATACACAAGGATGGTTTCAAGGATGCGGCGATGCTGGGCCCAATCATGGAGCAGAAAATCTACATTGGCCAAGCCGATGAAGAGTTGGATTCGAACGCTCTCT
>CAUZVL010000033.1:0-8103 GCA_963583355.1 Candidatus Thalassarchaeaceae archaeon | reverse complement strand
CTCGGTCGCACGATTTTTGAGAGGAGCACCGGAGAGGCCACCGGTTTGGCTCATGATGCCGGATTGGTTCGGCCGTTCGATTGTGGTATTGGTAGCTATGATTCCTTGGCAATCTAGATCCCGTGCGGTATCAACTATCGATTTAATTTCAATATCCTCGAGGTCTGGGGCGATTTTAATCAGTACCGGTTTTTTACCACTATACTTTTTCACCGAGGTAATTATCTTGGCCAAATCTTCATCTTTTTGCAATTCTCTAAGATTTGGGGTATTGGGCGATGAGACATTGATGACAAATCCGTCGACATATAATCCGCACCGTTCGACTGTAGTTGCATAATCTGTTGCGGCTTGGTCGAGTGGCGTATTCTTGGATTTCCCAACATTAAGAAATAGAGGAATGCTTGGTTTTTTGGTTTTTGCCAAATGAACTGCCATGTTTTCTGAACCGGGATTATTGAAACCCATTCGATTTATTAAAGCTCTATCCTTGGATGAACGAAACATCCTTGGCTTTGGGTTTCCATCTTGTGCTTCCATAGTAACCCCTCCTATTTCGATGAATCCAAAACCTATATTCTGCCAACCGCTCATCGCTTCAGCCTTCTTATCCATGCCTGCGGCCAAACCGAGGGGGTTTGAGAATTCCATTTTGAAAATATTTAATTTTACTTGCTTCGGTTTGTAAAGTGCTCGGAGCATCAAACGACCGAGGCTGGTCATGGTGGCAACTCTGAGAGCTAACAAGGCTCTTTTGTGAGCCTTTTCACTATCCATCAAAGCCATCATCGGCCTGGCGATGAGTACATGAGGTAGTCCCATTGACCTATTGGCTGTGGAGGGCATCCTTCAAGTCTTGGGCTAACATCGCCTTGGATAATGCAGATGAGTGATGTCCGTTGGCCTTCGTTAAGGGAGGCGGCTAGACGATTCTTAAAAACTGAAAGTTGTGTGCTTTGGGTCGATAAAATTAATGTTCGATCTGCAACTTACTTGGTTCAATCGATAGCAGACCATATTCCTGCTCGTTTACAATTCCCGCAAATTGAAATCGGAATTTTAGGTGTTGAAAATTTATTCCAAATCGGTGGGGACAAGCCAAATGCAGAAACATGCTGGGTTCCCAATTGTGGCTGGGCTGATTTTGAAGAACAGGTTCTGGAACTTTTGGAGGCCGGTTATCCAGGTTGTGTTGGCTGTGCTGGACCGGGTGCAGAAACAGAGTGGGATGAGCACTCACGGAGAAGGTTATTTTTAGCCTAAAAAAATACCACAAAAAATACAGGTACTATAGTACCTGCTCAAAACCCATGTTTGGCGCACCTTCAAGTAGCCTCGTCAATCCCGACCCAAATCATGCCAACCGTCATCATCGCTGAGAAGCCAAGTGTGGCGGCCGATATCGCTAAGGTATTGGGAATAAAAAACAAGATGGAAACCCATTGGGAATCCGATCAAATAAGAGTCACTTGGGCTATAGGTCATCTCCTTGAATTAAAGACCCCCGAAGAATACGATGAAGCCTTTAAGAATTGGCGAAAGACCATCGACCAATTGCCATTTATCCCCGAAGAGTTTTTGCTAAAGCCCATTTCTGGAAGGAACTCTAATAAAAAGCAGTTAACGGCTATCAAGAAGATGATTAGTGCGAAAGATTGCACAGAAATCGTCAATGCATGCGACGCTGCTCGTGAAGGTGAATTAATTTTTAGGCGAATCGCACAATACGCAAAAGTCAAGGCACCAATGACCAGAATGTGGTTACAATCGATGACCGAAGAAGCGATTCAAACCGCATGGGATAACAGAGTGGATGCTGACGAATATTCACCGCTCCGCGATGCTGCGGTCAGCCGGGCTGAGGCAGATTGGATTATTGGCATGAATGGCAGCCGTGTCGCTTCGACCTTCTTGCGCACCAGCCGTAAAGACAAGAGTTCACTATCTCTTGGGCGGGTTCAAACCGCAACATTGGCGATTATCGTCGACCACGAAATCGAAATTCTAGGACATAATGCAATGCCATTTTGGGAACTAGAGGGAACATTCAACGCTGGTGATGCGACATGGTCCGCTCGCTGGGAGCGAAACGGACACAAGGACAATCCAGAGCGTCCAGAACATAAAGCCCATCGTATTTTAGAACAATCCGAAAAAGAAATGCTTGAAGAAGTAATCGCAAGTTCCGGTCCATTTGTGGTAAAGCAAGTTAACCGAAATGCCAACGAAAAACCTCCACTAAATTTCGACCTAACCACTTTGCAACGTGAAGCAAATAGTACTTGGTCATGGTCTGCTCGACGAACACTTGGGGCTGCTCAGGAATTATACGCAACCCACAAGTTGACCACATATCCTCGAACCGATTCAAGACACATACCTGAGGATATGATGGAGGAAGTCTCCAAGATTATTCGTCAATTAGGGGCTCAGAATACACTTAACGAGCACTCACAAAGATTGGTTGATGATGGTTTAACAAATGTTGGCCGCAACTTTGACAACACAAAAGTTTCAGATCACTTTGCAATTATCCCAACCGGTAAATTGCCTCCAAGCAATTTAGATGGCGATGCGGCCCGATTATACGATTTGATCTGTCGCCAATTCTTGGCATCTTTCCATCCTGAATCTGTTTGGGACGTGCAGAAGAGAACAGCCTCCAAACAAGGCCAAAATTTCATCAAAGAGCAACGCCATCTAACAACTCCAGGTTGGAGGGCTGTTAAACCAAAGAAGCAATCTTTACCGGAAGGCTGGAATAATTTACCAGTAAATCCAAGCGATGCCTCGATGGATAAGCATGAGTTCAAAGAGGAACAAACCAAGCCCAAAAATCGATTAAAGGAAGCAAAATTACTTTCCTTGATGGAACATGCGGGTCGACAAATCGATGATGAGGATTTAGCTGCTGCACTCAAAGGCAAAGGCTTGGGAACACCTGCTACAAGAGCGGATACCATTGAGAAATTAATCTCCCGTAATTTCATTCAAAGAGCAAGAGGCGGTTCGCTTAGAGCAACACCTCATGGAATCAAATTAATCGATATTTTGAGAAATATCCCAATCGAATGGATCACCTCTGCTGAACTCACCGGTGAGATGGAATCCAAATTATCTGCGGTTCAAAATGGCGAGTCGAGCCGCGCTGATTATATGTCAGACATTGCAAAATTAGTCCAAGAATTAGTTGATGGTATCAGAGATCATGACCGAGCAACTCTTTATGATAAATTAGATTCTATCGGACAATGTCCTCTCTGCCAAGGAAATATGAAGGAAACTGTTCTATCATATATCTGTGAGAAAAATGCTGGTAGAGATGAAGGTTGTTCTTTCGTGATGTGGAAGGACTCGAGTGGCCGCTGGTTCGACAGAGTTACCGCAGCTCGACTGATCGAGGTTAAGGAAATTGAAAAACTCCATGGATTCTTCTCACGAAATGGCGAGCCATACGAAACGAGTGTGAAAATTGATGCCGACGGCAAGGTTAGTAGCGGCGCATCAGGAGGTTCAACCTCAGATGAAACCGATGAAGAATTATGCCCTTGCCCGAAGTGCTCGCACGGAACCATCAGAATTGGCGAATCAAATTATGCTTGTGATAATGGCGAATGCAAATTTCGTGGTCTCGGAAGAAATATCTGCAAGAGAGAAATTTCTATTGCCGAGGCAAAGAAAATTCTAGTAGAAGGAAAATCCGATCTTTTCGACGATTTCACATCCAAAAAAGGCCGGCCATTCCCTGCTTATCTCGTGTTGGAAGCCAATAAAGTTGGATTTGAATTCCCTCCAAGAGAACCTCCAGCCGATATGAAACGGTTCGCAGTTGTTGAAGGAATAGTCGGAATGTGTCCAAAACACGAGGTTGGAGTCATCGAAACCCCAACTCACTTCCTGTCCGAGAAAAACGACAAAGGATGCAAAATTCAATTCGCTCGTGAATTATCAAAGCGTGAAATTATCCGAGGCGAGGCAAAGGAATTGGTCGAGTCCAAAAAAGTCGGTCCATTCGAGGATTTCATTTCAAGAAAAGCCGGGAAACCATTTACTGCAATTCTTTACATAAAGGGAAACGAATCGGTCGGATATCGGTTCGCCAAGAAGTAATACAGCAACAACTTGACAACTAAAGCACCGACTAGAGGGGTCTGATGCACTGGCAAGTAATCATCGTAGGCGCCGGCCCGGTAGGTGGTCGGCTTGCATGCGAATTGGCAACTAATGGCATCTCGGTATTGATGCTCGAAGAGCATAATGAGGTTGGCCGGCCATTCCAATGCGCTGGTTTAGTCAATCCACCGGCTATGAAAATAGTCGGTCTCGAGGACACAATTCTCCAAAACATCGATGGCGCCCAAATTAATTCGCCTTCAGGCATTACAATTCCTGTTGGAACTGAAGGTGTGGTCAAAACCCATGTAGTTTGTAGAAAAAGATTCGACCAAGGCGTAGTTGCCCAAGCCATGGAAGCAGGTGCTCATCTTTGGCTGATGGCAAAGCCACTCGATGCGATTAATTCCATCGATAAAGTACAACTTTCAGTCGAGAGAGCAAATGAACAAATTGATTTGACTTGTGATTTGTTGGTCGGGGCTGATGGAGCCCATTCATGGACTAGACGTCATTTTAAAATGGGCAAGCCAAAAGAGATGATGATCGGTTACCAAACCGATGTAATCGGCCTTTCAGATAAGGGGGACTGGCTTGAAATGTATACCGGTCAAGATGTCGCACCAGGTTTTTTCGCTTGGGTGATCCCTTCCGGAAGAGGCACCCATCGGATTGGAGTCTGGGGCCGAGCAAAGGATTTAGACGGCCGAAGCATGGAGCAAATTCATCACGCATTGGTAACTCATCCGAGATGGGTAAATCGATTTGAAGGGATGAAAGAGATTGCAAAATATTGTGGTCCAATCCCTTGTGGTCTTGTTTCCAAACCATTCAAGGACAGAATTTTGCTGATTGGCGATGCTGCAGGGATGGCAAAACCAACAACCGGTGGTGGAATCGGTCCTGCATTCAGAATAATTGAACAAATCAGCAAAAAGTTGGTTATTTCCATAAAAGAAAATAAATTGAAGAGTAGTGATCTTGCAAAGGTTTGCAAACCCTTCAGAGCGATGAAAAAAGACCAAGACCGAGCAAGAGCATTACGAGATTTACTAATCACTTTACCGGACGATACTGAATTGGATTCTCACTTTAAAATGTTTAATCGCCCAGATATATTGGAATTGATTAATACCGAAGGTGATATCGAACATCCGGTTCCCCTCGGACTTGCTTTGCTAAAACGAGTACCAGAGTTCAGAAAACTAGCGATCAAAGCCGGAATAAAACTAATATTTGCATGAGGTTGAAAGATGGCTCAAATTATTCATCGAATCCGCTACCCACCCTTTGAGCCAGACCGGCTTTATCCAGAGCATCTTCCTATTTGTGAAAACAAATTCGATATCGAAGGTGGGGTAGCACCTGGGTTCAAATTAGGTGCCGAAAAATCTTGGTTGGTAGAGCGTGTTGTAGACGATGATGCTGAATTGGACCTCAACTACCATGGTGAAATCCCATCAATCATTGAAAAACAACGAACTGGATGGTATTTAATACCTAATCCAATCCATGCAAAAGCACGAAAATTCATTAATTATTCAGTAGTCATTCTACTTGTGTGTCTGTTTTATTTATTCACAACTCCAATTCAAGAAAGTATTGGAATTCCAACAATTGGAACCGGTAAAATCCGCCTAGGATTATTGGATTATCCTGCGCTTGCGGTCTTCGTAGTACCATTGATGTTCATTCCAATCGCCCTGCGAGTAGGTGCAAATCTAGGTGACCTTAAACGGCAGAATTATTTTCTAAAAAATGCCCCAGTAAATCCACTCATCAAATTGGAAAATTGCCAAAGTGGACAAGCGATTAAAGGCCAAATCTCCCTTGAAGAGATTCCAAAAGATTGGAAGGATTTGACACTAACTTGGCGGGTTGGAATTCTGCCCCCATCACGTGGTCGTGTTTTCAATAGCCTTGGTAGAAATATCGATGGACAACCACCTCCTGGTTTAACCACCCAATTACCGCACCATTGGGAAAAGGGCTTGGATGATGGAACTGGGATGGGGGAGGATGCCCCAATGCATCGTCACGATGTTGCAGGTGGGGTGTTCTTGCGACCGATGCGAATAATGGCAGCCGGTGGTAAAATTAATCTAACTCTTGAGGGTGGAAAGTTTGAATTAGAGCCACCAAAAGGTGATTGGCCAGGTTGTCTCTATGGCGATATAATCAGGGTTCATTGGGAATTGATCGTTCAAATTCGTCGTGAATTAGGTGGGCCTCTTCTTTGGGTTAAGCCATTACTGATTACCCACAAAAAATCTAAAGTTGACAACCCGGAGCTAATAATTAGTGATGGACGAACTGAATCTGATACCCTTTGATCAATATTTCGATAATAGCATTAAGAAAATAATAGTGTTGAGGCCAAAGGGTTGATGACCTGACATGCTCTGTCACCAATTACATGGCAGCCAAGTCCTTGATTGCAATCATCCTTGCCTCGCTGATGGTTCTTTCCGGTTGCCTCGGAATACTCGAAGATGAGCCGACACCTGTAAAGAAAGAAAATACACCAACCATGGCATCTTTAGAATTCAATGAACTCGGGAACGGGATAGTTGGTGAGCCCTATATTGCAAATGTTCTATTTTCGATCGAGCCAATCGATGCTCAATCGGTGATTGTGGTGGAGTTTATCTCCTCTCTTGGATTAACATCTATCGATTATCAAATTAGCGAAAGCGATGGTTATTTTTCGATTGAATGGACACCTACAGTTCCTGGTGAGTGGCTGATAAGAGTAAATATCGAGGTCGAGGGTATCAATAATCTAGTTACTGCCATGGGCAGCCTAAACATCGCAAATCCAGAAGAGGGAGTGACAATCCTCACCATGGAATCAAACTACGAACTAGAATCAGAGGCACCTTTGACATTAGAGGGTAGTGTTTTCCACTCAACTCCAAATAGTTGTGATGTCACCTCAAATATCGGCAAATCAACATCTGTTGACCAAGAGGGAGACTTTAGCCTCAACATCGGATTAATTGAGGAATCTACTGCACTAGTAATTACCACCACTTGCGGGATTTGGACGAAATCTAACGATAGTAGAACCATCCACATCATTCTCAGCGGCGGTGACGATGCTGATGGCGATGGAATATCTGACGATGATGACTCTTGCCCTGATGGTTTCGGAGAAAGCGACGGCTGGGTATCAAATGCAATGACCGACCGAGATGGAGATGGCTGTCATGACGATGAGGAAGACCCTGACGACGATAATGATTTAATTGCAGATGGCGATGATAATTGCCAATCGGCGATCGGTTGGGTTAGCGATCAATTCAATGATTATGACACCGATGGCTGTGCCGATAATTCCGAAGACGATGACGATGACAACGATGGAATCATCGACGAAAGCGACGATTGCCCTCTCGGTTATTTAAATTGGCAATCTTCGCTTTATACCGATTGGGACCAAGATGGTTGTAATGATTTTGAAGAGGATTCTGACGACGATAATGATTCGGTTTTAGACCTTAATGATTCTTGCTGGCGCGGTCTACAAAGTTGGCAACTAACTGGGGTGGATTACGATGCAGATGGCTGTGAAGATGCTGCTGAAGATGAAGATGATGACAATGACGGTGTAAACGATGTAAATGGAACCGATGTAATTCTAGACCTATGTCCGCAGACACCGCAACCTGCATTAGAAGTTGACGAAAACGGCTGTGCAGCAAGCGAATTAGATTCTGATTTTGATGGTATCACAGATGATATCGATGCTTGCCCAGGCACACCTCTCGGAAATTCAGTCAACCAATTAGGCTGTGCAGATCTAGATGGAGATGGCATATTCTCCAATGTAGATAATTGCCCTGATACCATGGGTAAATGGACTGCGAGCCAAGATGGCTGTGCAGTATATCAGCAATCACAGCCATGGAAAACCAGTGGTTATGGAAGTGGAAGAATGGACATTGTCAAGCACTTCTCACTGCCCACCCTAGATAGTGGAACCTGGTC
>CAUZVL010000032.1:0-8133 GCA_963583355.1 Candidatus Thalassarchaeaceae archaeon | reverse complement strand
CTGTGGAATGATAGAGAGTGATTCAATTCGGCTATCATCCACTTGTATTCCTGAATTTAGATGCTTGGCAACCCCGTCTAAATGGCCAGCACCGAGCACGGCGAGTACCTTTCCTTTAGAGCGCACTCCAGCGATTTTTTGAGCGATATATTCGTCCCGCTCATCGATTAATACTTCGCCTGCGCCGGGGGAAAGTTCTCTTAACTCCTCCATTAATGAGGTTAGAAGATCTTTGTCAGATAGCATTTTTTCGAGATCTATCTCCTCCTCCTCATCATCTTCGGCCATCAACGCCCACAATAGACCAATTTTCTCTCGCAATCCCATACGCTTCCAAGCCCTTCTCAGAGTGGTTTGAATGTCTCTGTCAACCAGTGCGACCTCGAGCTGTGCCTCTTTAGCGGCAACTACCGCAGCAAGTAATTCTGCACCAGGTTGTTGACCCTCATCCATCCCGAGGCGACGCTGCTCTGCTGCAAGAAGAGATTGAATTAGGACTAGAGGTGCTTTTCCTTCTTTGATAACCTTGAGCAAACCCTCTTTGTCGAGTCGACGATCATTGGTTAGTGCATCATGGCGAGAGTTGCACAGTTCGACTGCAACGATATCAGGGGCCCACTCGGCAATTTGTTGTTCGACCGCTTCTACCGATGCGGTCGCAACGTGAGCAGTTCCAAGCAATCTGAGGTTTTCATCGATATCGATTATCGGTGGGTTGGTCATAATTTGTCGCCTCCAAATGCACTAGATAGGATTTGAGTGATGTTTTCAATAGCTTCGATTTCATTGCTTGCATCCAATTGTTCGAATGAAATTTGACCGCCTGCTAATGCTTTGTGACCACCAGCACTACCCGACTCAAATAGGTTGGATAATGTACGACCAAGATGGATTGATTCATTGGTCGAACGGGCTGAGATAATTACTTTTGACATTCGAACACCATAGGTGATCACAATATTGACGCCTTCGGTAGGCAATAGGAAATCGGCGACTTGTGCGATTGCATCTCGGTCGGTCATCTCGGTTATCGGGACAAGCATCAATCCATCATCGATAGTGAAATTATTGAGGGCTTTGGTAAATATTTCAAGCACCTCTTGGCTGCGAGGTGGTGATTCGAAACGGCGCATTAAATCCCAATCAATCCAGGCCCCAAGCCAAGAGAGCGCTCTCAAATCGACCGCATTAAACGAGCGAGTAAATCCGAGAGTATCGGTTCTGATTCCGAAGGCAAGTGCTGTTGCTACTTCGGTATTAATTTCGATTTCAGCATTCATTAGAACCGATGTGACCAATGAAGAGGTTGCGGCAAACTCGCTACGAACCAGAATTACATCACCAGCTGGACGGTTCTCATTTGTATGGTGGTCGATTACGATATTTGGCACACAGGTCGGAGGTAGGAAATTATTCGCTCCAGGAACCGAGAAATCGACACAAATAATGACATC
Organism: Candidatus Thalassarchaeaceae archaeon; assembly: GCA_963583355.1. Taxonomy (GTDB): domain Archaea; phylum Thermoplasmatota; class Poseidoniia; order Poseidoniales; family Poseidoniaceae; genus MGIIa-K1. The sequence goes on along the minus strand of CAUZVL010000032.1, from coordinate 6,679 downwards.
GTATTCGTTGAGTACATCTTCTGCCTCCCAGTCGAGGATAATTCGTTTCAGTTCTAGGTTCAATAGATTGACCATGGTGCGGTTTTGTTGATGTTCGATTATCCCACCGTGAAAAATTTGAGCCTCATGCCCGAGGTTCTCGCAGAGATGTTTCATTGCCAATGCGCTCGCAAGCGCATCCGGGTCGGGATTATCATGACAAATAATGGCAATTTTTTGGTCATCAAATTCTTTTAATTTCCGCAAAACCTCCCCCGCTCCTTGGCGCCGGTCGATAGACCTCAGCCGATCTTGAATCGCTGCGACGGTTAGGTCTTCGACCGAGATCAATTCTGCGCCTTCGAGATCGATGGTCGAAAGAATGGGGGTATTTGGCCAATGATTGCGCAAAACTTCAACAGGATCATCATCACAAATGATTTCCTCTAGCAATAAAATAGCGGTGGGTGTAACCTCTGGCAGAGGCATTTCATCGAGGTTCATCTCGGTTGGTAATGCAACCATTTCAACATTTTCAAGTCCGACCATATGTTCTGCAAGTCCAACGATTCGCACCCTTGAACGAACTGAAATCCATTGCGCCAATCTTATGGCTAAATGGTCGCATCCAAAGATAAGAAACATGATTATTCCTCCATTGCATCGAGAACTTTTAACAGATCCACATGTTCGTCAACATCGTGAACTCTGATAATGTCAATCTTATTTGAATGGGCTAATGCTGCGATTGCAAGGCTGCCGGCTAATCGGTCTGCGGGTTCGTCTTTTCCGGTCAACTGTCCAATCATCGATTTTCTACTAACGCCCCAAAGCACCGAGTAAGGCCGCAGCGATTCACTTGAATTCAATAGTTCGATATTTTGTTCAAGAGTTTTTCCAAATCCAATTCCTGGGTCGAGAAAAATATTGTCTATCGGGTGTCCTCTTTCCACTAACTCTCTTGCCTTATCGAGCAAATAGCCATTGACTTGTGCCACTACATCATCATATTGTGGGTCCTTTTGCATATTATTTGGTTCGCCAAGCATATGCATAATACAAACCTTACAACCGGTTTCAATCACCAGTTCTACCATGGATTGGTCCCTCAAACCGCTGACATCATTAATCATTATCGCCCCTGCCTCTAAGGCTGCCTTTGCGACCTCTACATTTCTGGTATCGATAGATACTTGGCAATACGGAGAAATCGCCTTGACGATTGGGATAGTTCGGGCGATTTCTTCTTCTATAGGAACCTCTGCTGCTCCCGGTCTAGTCGATTCACCACCGATGTCAATCCAGTCGGCACCGGCTTTGATCATCGCTAGTCCAGACTCGACCGTTCCACCTTGTGAATCCGAGTAAAATGAATCGGGGGTGGCGTTGATTATCCCCATAATCCTGGTTTGGCCAAGTAGCCGGCCCCTTGAGACGCCCTTCATGGCGCGGCTGTGTGCGGCAGTCTTTATGAGATGTGATGTGAGAGGGGTGCGTATGTCTGAGCAGGAGGCATCCACTGAAGAGGTCGATTCCTCTGTTGAAGAGGGTGGTGATTTGGTACCGTCTGAAGAGATTATAGAGATGGCAGATCGCATCATCTTGCGCTTGAATCCGCCTCACAGAGCGGCAATTGCCAAAATGATTCACGCCAAAGCGAAAACCGTTGGTGGGATTTTCGCCGGCTACGGAGTGTTTTGGTGGTTGACGGTATTACAGGTGGAAAATCCTGGATTCACCTCGATATTCTTTGGACCAGAATTCATGACCATTACAATAATGGCTCCAGCATTAATTTTTATGGGTTCTTTACTTTCGGACTTTAGTCGTGAATTAGGTCAACTATTTCCCGGATTGGTTAGTGGCGTGATGTTTGTTCTCGCGATTCTATATGTGTTTGAGCCAGCGATTTATGGATTGGCCGGCGATATTGAGATGTCGAAGGCGCTATGGATGACTGGAAGGTTAGCAATTCTGTGTTCTACGGTTTTGGTAGCAGCAAAATTATTGATAGACGCTTGGCTATTGGGTTGGGTCAAAGCATTGATGGAGTCCTACCCTGATTTGGATTTCACCGACCAAGCGCCCGATGAGCCAATTCTCGAAGAAGCCATTCTCGAAACCGAGGCTTGAAACCCTACGCCTTCTGGGGAGTTATCATGACAGAGCGTCTCGACGTGTTACGATTGGGTTATCGCTGTGGGCGAGACCCTCGTATTACGACTCATTTAGCCTTGGTCGCAAGAGCTTTAGGAGCAGATGGATTTCTTTTGGCTGGTGATGAAGACAAGGAGATGTTCGATAATTTGAATTCTGTTTCAGAGCGCTTCGGGGGCAATCTCCACACCGAACATGTCTCTGGATTAGGCCACCTTCGCCGCCATGTTGAAGCGGGCGGGGTTGCGGTTCATCTTACGATGTACGGAGAGCAATTTCGTCAAGCGATTCCCAAGATCCGCCGAGATAAGGATTTGCTTATCGTCGTCGGTGGAGCAAAGGTTCCAGGTGATGTTTACAAATTATGCCAATATAATATATCGGTAGGCAATCAACCTCACTCTGAGGTTGCCGCATTAGCCCTTTTCATGGATGCCTGGTTTGGTGAGGCTGGAAGTCAGCGGCAATTCAAAGACGCCCGGCTGGTAATCGAAGGGGTTAACGGCGGGAAAATTGTCCACGACAAATTAGATGATGAAAACTGAGTATACACTCATCGACTTGTTCGCAGTAGCCGTCTTCCATTAATTCAGGCAAAAAACCGTCCAAATCGAATCGTTGCCAATGAATATAACCCCTATTCATGCAGCAAATTTGATGTCGAGTGCATGGTCTCAAAAAGGCGATACCTCGGCAGGCTTGGCTTTGCGATTAGAAGATGCAACCGATCTCCTCCAAAACGCAAATTCGATTCCACAATCCGCCTCTGGAGCAGGGGTGTTATTGCTTGCAGATGGAAGTCGATTTGAGGGGGATTTATTTGGCTCAAATGGCTGGGGCCAAGGTGAATTGGTTTTCACAACCGGGATGACTGGTTACCAAGAATCACTAACCGACCCTTCTTTTGCCGGACAGGTTCTCACATTCACTTATCCGTTGATTGGCAATTATGGAATCCATGCTGACGCCAGCGAGTCAGCTGGAGTTTGGCCACGTGGGGTGGTAGTTCGTCACGCGATGGCAAATCCAGACCACCGAGATTCAATAGCTTCGATCAGTGATTTCCTCAATGTTCACGGAGTTCCTGGTATCGAAGGCATAGATACTCGAGCAATCACTAAACGGGTACGAGAACACGGGTGCGTCTTATGCGTATTTGGCCCAATCGAACAAGAGGAGCAACTCAAGGTACATCTTGCTCAGATGGAGAGTCCGGAATTGGAGGATTTGGTAGATCAGGTTTCAATTAATCAAGCTGTAATTATTAATGAAGGCGCAGTCGATGTTTTAGGTACTAAACTACCCCGAATCGCAGCTCTTGATTGTGGGATTAAATACAATATTTTACGCAGTTTATGTTGTCATTTCGAAGTGGTTTGGTGCCCACCTGATTTGGATTTTGAATCGATTCAAGGATTCGGAGTCACCGCTTTATTCTGTTCGAATGGCCCTGGTGACCCGGCTCATCCGGGAAAGGCAACCTTGGCGATGAATACTTTAGCAGCGGCGGTTAGAGCAAACCTCCCGGTGATGGGAATTTGCTTAGGTCATCAACTGCTTGGATTGGCGAGTGGCCTTCAAACCTACAAAATGCGTTATGGCCACCGAGGTGCAAATCAACCGTGTATTGACCTAGAGAGTGGCAGAGTATGGATCACCAGCCAAAATCATGGTTTCGCAGTTGCAGACCCACGGGCAGGGATGCTCGCAGCTCACCCTTCAGGGGCATGTTCGCCGGTTGGTGCCAATCTTCACGGAGCCGAGGCCAAAGTTCGCTTTGTAAATGCAAACGACCGTACTGTCGAAGGTTTGGATCTGATCGGCCGGCCGGTCTTCACGGTTCAATTCCACCCTGAGGGCTGCCCAGGCCCTCACGACGCTTATCCGCTTTTCAAACGCTTTAGAACGATGGTCGACGCACATTATGGGGGTTCAATCTGATGCCACGGCGTAAGGACCTCAAGTCGATTCTTGTTCTTGGAAGCGGACCTATTAAAATCGGTCAGGCTGCAGAATTCGATTTCTCTGGTTCTCAGGCGGTTAGAGCGTTGCGAGAAGATGGTTACGAGGTAATCTTGGTCAACTCTAATCCAGCGACGATTCAAAACGACCCGGAGATGGCCGACAAGGTCTACATCGAACCGCTATTGCCATCGGCGATCAAGCGCATTCTCGAGATCGAACGTCCCGATGCAATCTTAGCGGGAATGGGCGGACAAACCGCATTAAATATCGCGAGTGAATTAGCTCACGATGGAACTCTTGCCGAGTTGGGTGTCGAATTGATCGGTTCGGATTTAGAAGCGATAGACAATTCTGAAGACAGACACTTATTCAATAAAATATGTGAGTCTATCGATTTACCCATCTCTCATGCAATCGCTTGTAATTCTATGGAAGAAGTTTTGGCAGCCTCAGAAGAGATTAGGGTGTGGCCAATGTTGATTCGACCGGCATTCACTCTCGGAGGATTAGGAGGAGGCACGGCGTGGAATACCGGGCAATTGGTTGAAATCGCTACCCTCGGACTACGTAATAGCCGAATTGGGCAAGTATTGATCGAGGAAAGTATACTCGGTTGGCAAGAATATGAGTACGAAGTAATGCGTGACCATGCAGATAATTGCACCATTGTCTGCACAATGGAAAATATCGACCCGATGGGTGTTCACACCGGCGAGTCTACCGTTGTCGCTCCTGTTCAATCGCTTTCAGACCGCGACCATATGCGTCTAAGAGATATGTCGCTTTCACTAATTCGTGCGCTCAATATAAAAGGTGGATGCAATGTACAATTCGCTGTAAATCAATCGACTGGTGAGATTAGGGTGATTGAGGTCAACCCACGTGTATCCCGTTCTTCTGCTTTAGCGAGCAAAGCAACCGGTTATCCAATCGCGAGAATGGCTGCAAAAATTGCGGTCGGATATACCCTCGATGAATTGCCAAATCCGATAACAGGAGCAGGTACAACCGCAGCATTTGAACCGACTTTAGATTATTGTGTGGTGAAGATTCCTCGTTGGCCTTTTGACAAATTCAGAACTGTAGATCGCACTCTTGGTACATCGATGAAATCTACTGGTGAAGTAATGGCTATTGGTCGTTGCTTCGAAGAAGCATTTCTCAAAGCATGGGCAAGCCTCGAACAGGGTAGCCCACACCCGCGCCCCCTAACTAGAGCTGATGAATCCGAAGGGGAGGGCATGGCTGCACGGGCGCGTGAACAATTGCCAGATACCGTCTTGGTCGATTGGTTGGCAATTGCAACCGATCGCCGCATGAGTGCGGTAATCGAGGCATTCCGCCGAGGGTGGACCATCGAGAGGGTCCATGAGATAACTCGAATAACTCGATGGTTCCTTTACGGTTTTCAAAATTTGGCAAATACCGAGAAGGAAATAGTTACCCACGGTGGAGTTCCAAACGATGTATCGTTGGAAACTCTACGTCGATGGAAAGCCTTAGGATTCAGCGATGGCCACATCGCTGATGGTTTGGCAGGTTTTCCTCCAGCCGGGTTAAAAGAATTAACATTGCAGGCCAATGAGCAAGCAGTTATGGCTCGACGCCATTCATTAAACCTACACCCACTCTTTAGAATGGTTGACTCTTGTGCCGCTGAATTTGCAGCAAAAACCCCTTATTATTATTCTACTTACGAACCTCACGCCCAAGATGGGGTCGATATATTGCCAAATCTTGTTCAGCGAACCAAAACCAGGCAGGTAGTTATCGGCTCAGGGCCGATACGAATCGGCCAAGGAATCGAATTTGATTATGGCTGCGTCCACGCGGTAAAGGCGATTCGAGAAACTGGAATGGATGCAATTTTGATCAATAATAATCCGGAAACAGTCTCGACCGATTTCGATACTGCAGACCGTCTCTATTTTGAACCATTAACTCTCGAATATGTGATTGAAGTTTTAATGCGAGAACAAGCGCACGGCATCCTATTGCAATTTGGCGGACAAACCGCAATCAATTTGGCTGAACCGCTTGAAGCCCAACTAAAACACCTCGATTTAAGCCTCAAAATCATCGGAACCAGTTGCGATGCCATCGACGAGGCGAGCGATCGAGAAAGATTTGAAGCGTTCGCTAAGCGAATCGGCATCAAGATGCCGAGAGGGGCGACCGGAACCTCAGCAGATGATGTTAGAGCAGCGGTCGAGTTGATTGGGTTCCCAGTTTTGATTAGGCCATCTTATGTCTTAGGGGGAAGAGGGATGGAGATTCTAGCCAATCAAAAACAACTAGATGCCTATCTCAAAGAAGCCTACATCGCCCCAGATAAGCCTTTATTGGTCGACGAATATCTAGGTCATGCGATAGAATTGGATGTCGATGCTGCAGCCGATGGTGAGCAAGTTTTGATCGGTGCTGTGATGGAACATCTCGAAGAAGCAGGTATTCACTCAGGCGATTCAACTTGTTTTATTCCAACACAAAATATCACAGATTCGATGTTAGAACGGGTACGCCAGCAGACAAAAGACATCGGCCTCGGCCTCAAAATCCATGGTTGTTACAATATTCA
>CAUZVL010000031.1:0-8270 GCA_963583355.1 Candidatus Thalassarchaeaceae archaeon | reverse complement strand
GCACTTGAGTCAGGGGAAACACTACCGAAATAGTCGGTCGAGTCGCCAAAGTCAAGATAATATCTACTGTCTGTAGTCGTGTTATTGGCATCGACTTCGTGTCGGAAAGTCTCGATAGTTCCATTGGTTCCAAAGTCGGTGACCTGGTTGGCTCCAAGAGGAAGTTCACCCGGCCCGACTTCCAAGGTACCTTGGATATCCAATTCTACAACGATGCTTCGAGCGGACCATGCGGTAGAACCGCCGGTTTCAACAGATAGGGTGAATGACTTTTGGTCAGCACCACTTTCTACTTCTTTGCCAGAATCCCATTCGAGATCGATGATGATATCGGTCCAATCGACTACAGAGATGAGGTGTTCTTCTTCATCATTGTCGGGAATAGCATCTCCTTGAGCATTGGCTTCAACTACTAAGATGTAATCACCAGTAGTTGGAGTCCAGACTATATCTGAGCCTTGGTAGGTCATTGTGTACTTTCCGTTGTCCAAATATGCTCCAGCATCTAAACTAGACCATGGGCAGACGAAGGAATCGTCACACACTATGTCGCCATTGGTCCACGACAGGTCATTACCTGCTAGGTCCTTAGCAACCATACCGCGCGCTCCGTTTTCGGCTAAATACACAGAGACGGATAAGCCCATCTCGGTGATCGGGGCATCGCCAGCATTGCTGATGAATACCTCAAAGCTTACATCTTCTCCGGCTTTTATGGTATTACGCATATCGCCAGTAATGTCGTCGGTCGTTGTTTCTCTTGGTGTGAGAATCGCGTCAACTTGCGCGTCGGGGCCTACTCGGCCATCTGCTCGGTTGTTTTCTTTCTCTTCTAGTTCATTCCAATCCAATGCTACAAGCGAAGTGCTTGCGAGCATCAATAGGGCAAGAATCATGGTGATTAACTTATTCATGTCATTTCCTCCAATAGGGTCGGTTAGTCTTGCCGACGTCATGTTGGGTATTTAGGAGTTGGCAAACAGGTTTAGGCGGTGCATCTTCAATAATGAATATACAAATTATATTTTATAGGATAGCAGTAATGCGTTTAATTAAATTAAATCCAAAATAATAAGATATATATCCAGCGGATGGTACAATACGCTTGTGGGTTCTAGATTATCCGGTGGATGAAAATTAAGGCGGATTAATCCAAAGATGAGAGCGCACTTGCAGGAGTGATTTTTGTTACCTTTGAAACCGGGTATGCCGTCGCTGCTAAAACCAATACCCAACCGCCGACTAAAAGCCAAATAACCGTCGCCCAAGGCAAAATCAATTCAACCCCTTGTTCTTCCCAAAAGGATTTGTGGAGAGCACTATGGAATGCCAATGCAACGATGGCTCCATTCAGCATACCTAGTAATGCAACCCAACTCACCTCAAGAATCATCCCCCCCATCACCATTTTTTTGCGGAAACCTAGTGCTCTAAGCATGCCTATTTGACCCGAACGCTCAGATACCGAACGATAGGTTACCACGCCGATGCCGGCGATTCCAACGATCAAACCTAGCGCAAGATAAGCTTGGAATATCAAAAAGATTGCAAAAATCAAACCCAATAATTTCAAAATTTCAACCTCAAATACTGACGAATACACTCCATCTTTGGCCAAATCATTCGATAATTCTTGTTCGAGAATTGCCGAATCGGCCCCAGGAGGGGTTGAAACATAAATCCTGGTAACGACTCCGCCGAATTGCTCATCGACGACATTCCCGCTCATCCAAACTCCGGTCGAAAACAGATTTGAAGATTGCGATAAAATACCTCCAACCAAGACTTCGCGGTTATTACCGGGGTTAGAAATATCAATTAGCGAAATTGATTTTCCAATTGAAAGAGTAATACCAGCCATCGCCTTTCCTGTATTGGGGTCAACCAAGGCGAAAGAGCTGTCGACGAAGACAATATTACCGTTGTTTTGTAACGATATCCAAGCCTCTTCTTCGGTTTCTCCCAAGCCAATATCCCACTTTTCGAGCGGCAGACCACCATGGTTGACGAAACCTTCGTCAACCCCTCGTAAAACATAGCCAATACTAGTTTGCCCATCATCGACCCAAACCACCGCCCGATTCACACGGCCGACCGCATCGATATCATCGGCACTCGCGTTGGAGAGATTCCAATCGAGTGGATCAGCCGATAGATTGAGAGGTGATTGACGAGAAGAGGAGAGGAGTATCTCGAATTCTCCGCTCGCATCATCAACATAGCCGGTTGAATGAGATTCGAATTGGTCGGAATAACCCGCCAAGACCACGACGCTGAATACGGTTAGAGAAAACATACCCATGATGATTGCAGTCCGCAGAGGTGCGGCGCCTGGATGTGCTAGGGATACATTGACAATAGGGCCGAAACGGCGAGTAATGAATCGTTTACGGCCGATCCAAGTTGCGATTCTTGGGGCTATGCCGGTGAGTATCAGCACTCCAGCAAATACCTCGACCAAGCCAAGGATTACAAATGTGATTTCATCAGGTTTAATCCCCTTCGCCACCGGGACAAAATCTCCTGTGAACTTCGCCCATAAAATCAGACATATGCCAATCGCAGCCATCGTATTTTTACCCGAATCGCGAATAAATTTACCCCTTAACTGGGGTCCAACATATGTGATTAGCGGAACTATTGACATCACTAAACACGCACCCATAATGTGCCAAAGTGCGAACCTGAATGGCGAGGTTGCTTGAATCGCAAAAATCGCCAATCCCGATAAAACGCCGCCGCCCAATAAAATGATCAAGGCCAAGATTGCCCACCAAGGAATTCCTGAGGCTCGATTAGGATTGATACCTCTAAGCGCTTGAACGATATTTAATCGACTGGTCCACATCGCGGTTGACCATAAAGTAGTCATCGCCACGATAAAGCCGGTTGCCATGCCGATGAGCATGCTCTCTACCGAGAATGAAAAATCAAGACCAGGTGCACCTACTGAGGTGAAGACTTGGCCAAATGCTAAACCGATTAACCAGGCCAAAAACAACCCAAAGACCCCACCTGCAAAAGCGGCCATTGCCGATGTCAGCATACCTTCGGTCAAGGCAAGAGCTCTCATATCTGAGCGTTTCATTCCCAAAGCCCTGATAATGGCCTCATCGGTTCGACGCTGTTCTGCAAGCATTATCACGATGGTCAAAACCAATAGGACACCAGCACCAATGGTGAAGGTTCCAAAGACCAAAAACATCGAAGATAGGACGCCCGCACCCTCCGCCGAGGCTTTTATCGATTCCTCTTTGACTGGGATGATTTGTAAATTCATGGTTTCTGCCCCAGCAAAATCGTCAAGCCATGCCAATATCGCCTGATTATCACCACTATTGATGACTATGAGACTTCGCTCACCTTGGCCGGCTGAAGTCAATGTTTCACCATCGCTCATATTGACCAAACCCACGATTATCTGTTCTAATTCAGCCAATCCGGGTGCATCGATTTGAGACATATTACCATTCACATTCAGAATAGTAGGTATTTCATCACCGTAAGCCCATGGGATTAAGCCGTTTAGTCTAAGACTTGAATTATGTTCAAGGGTCGAGAGCCGCGATGAAAGAAAGATCACACCTTGATCGGGCGATAATGAATTATCTGTTGCAAGTAATAATTGCGGCATCTCGCCAATTGAGCCGACGTCGACCGTCAGAGGAAGACGAGGACTTAATGTGCCATTATTAGCCAATAAAACCCCATTTACAGTAGTACAAATAAGAGTGCTATCGAATGCAAAAGCCCTTTGGTCGCAACTCTCATCGGGAGTTGCGAGATATGTAACCCCTGAATTATTGAATCGATATAGAGTTCCATTTTGAGCGAGTAAAAGGCCATCTGGCAATCCAGTCCATCCTTCTGGCGAACCTGTACCATCGATGGTTGTCCAGCCACTTGATGAGCCAAACATCACGCCACCATCATCGAATAACCATTCTGCGCTGATATTTGTTTCAGCCCAGTCTTCGCCATCGAGTTGCAAAACCTGATTGTCGAGCAAACCTTTGATCGCAAGGAATTCACCCTCATCAGAAATTAAATGATTTAGAGAAAATACCGTCGATGGTAATGTATAATCGCTATTTGTTGGAATTGTAGAAATCAAGATCTCTCGATCTTTAATATGGTGAATTATTGTGCCATCGCGGTCTTCAGGAACCTCGGTCAGCCCATTACTATGGGCAATTAAAAGCGATGAATCTCCCAAGGATACATCGTTGATCAAGCCACCATCTGGTACTTCCCAGCCGTGGGATTTACCGCCCCTATCTATTTGGAAGCTTACCGCCCCTCCAGCGACGTACCAATCACCATCTTGGGAAATTAATATTTCATTGATACGGTCATCGGGCAATGAGAGAATATACTGGCCTTGTTCGATGGAGATGAGAGGGATTTGCAAAATCTCCATGACATTGCCATCAGCCAATAATTCGCTGCTATTCTCATCCCAAGCAGACATGAAAGTTTCATCCAGTCTACCCAGTCCAGAGGACTTGCCGATAGATAGAGAAGTGCCATCTTCGGTGATTTCAAAACTCGAATCCTCTGCTGATATCAATTCGTCGAGTATAGTGGTTATCCCATCGACCTCCTCGCTTGCAATCACTCCTTGTTTAAGCGAAATGCGTAGCCGGTTTACTGCCAAGTCCTTTTCCTGTAATTCTTGAGCCAACTCCAATGAAGTGAAAATTGCTGGCGAACGTGTTCCTGCCATTGCCCCTTGGCCTACCATCGGAAGGATTTTGTCGATCTGCACTTGAGTGGTTTGCCTTTCCAATCCAGTTGTCGTCGCTAGATGCCAGGCCAATTCGACCCTCTCCCCTTCTCCAACCTCTATCGATTCGGCTAATACCTGATTTATTGCGATTCCTTGCCAACCTTCGTAGGCGTACCATGCTGAGTTAGGGTCGGCTTTGCCATTAGATTGGGTTATGGTCGCAGTCGATTCGATGCCTTGCGACCAGCCGTCTGCGATTCCCGCCGCCATCAAGGTGGTGCCGAAAGAAGTGGTTAAGTTTGAACTGAAATCGGTTGGTATGCCGGTTCTTTGGTCTTGACCGTAGATCAATATGTCTGTATCTCCCCATCTGGATTCGATTTCCGCAGTCATCGTCGACTCGAGGCTATCGCCAATAACGAGAGAGGAAGTGATGATTGATGAAGCGATGAGCAAGCCAGCCATCATCAATGCGGCTTGGCGAGGTTTACGACGAATTTGTTCGGTTGCAAGCCGGAATACCAATAGGCGGCGGGGCGAAAAAAGCGGTTGAATCAACATGGTCGAAATTATTCCTGCTGTAAGTGTCATCGACCAGGTCGCTACCAATCCCATCTCTTGCCAATTCATCAACCACCAGACAATAAAAGCATCTAATATCGGACCGACACCGATTAAAACTGTTTGCCAAAATGCAGCGACGTCTTTGCGTAAAGCATAGGCTGCACCGAGGCTCATCGGTGCGACTAAAGCGATTACTGCAAAGATTTCATAGAGCATTTTTATTCCTCTTCGCCAAGAATTCGGCCATCGACAATCTCGACGATGCGGGAACACTTCGCCGCAACATCAGCATCGTGAGTCACAATAACCAACGTCGCACCATTCAAATTCAATTCACATAATAAATCCATAATTTGGTCGCTAGTTTTACCATCGAGATTCCCGGTCGGTTCATCGCATAGAATGACCGCAGGCTGATGAACAAAAGAACGGGCGATGGCAACCCTTTGTTGCTGACCACCGGATAATTCGGCTGGACGGTGGGCTCCACGGTCGCCCAAGCCAACCCGTTCCAATGCTTCCAGAGCTTGACTTCGACATCGCTCAGCAGCAATTCCTTGCATCATCAGCGGGATCTCGACATTTTCGACCGAACTCAAAACTTCGATCAAGTAAAATTTCTGAAAAACAAAACCCATTTGCGAGCCGCGAATATCGGTTCTCTCATCATCTGAAATACCAAAAAGGGGTTTTCCTGCAACCATTACTTGGCCAGCAGAAGGGTCGTCAATTCCACTTAACATATTGAGCAAAGTGGTTTTACCACAGCCGGAGGGGCCCATTATTGCTACCATCTCACCGGCTTTGATTTCGAGATCGATTCCTCGAACCGCTTGGACGGTTTCCTCGCCCATTTCATATAATTTCCAAAGACCCTTGCACTCCAATGCTACTGTCATCGTTTCTGCCAGACCTGCACGGGTTGATAAGACCAGCCTTTTTAGCCATCAAACATGCAAGTCATAGTCTTGGCTTTTGGCCCGATTGCTGAAGCGATTGGAACCAAACAACGCGATATCGAATTACCAGTAAATTCCAGCGCCAGGTTCCTTATCGAAGAGTTAGGCCAAGAGCACTGGCTTGGCCACGGTTTAGCCATTAGTGTTAATGGGAAAATTGTCAGCGAAGATGAGCCTCTTAGTGAAGGTGATGAAATCGCCCTACTTCCGCCGGTTTCTGGCGGTTAATAGCCGATTGATTGACAAGTGAAGCACCCGTGCCCATAACAGGAGCGATTCAATATGCGGTTTGGTTCATTCGAAATAATCATCTTATTAGCAATTTTCTTTTTACTTTTCGGCGCTGAGCGTTTACCTAAACTTGCTCGAGCAGTAGGCCAATCTAAGGGGGAGTTTCACAAAGGTATCTCCGAAGTTACCGCAGCACCGGATTCTGCAAAGACCGAGGTCGAACTCGAAGACGGCGGGAAGACTGCCGAGGTCGCACTAGCCCAAAAAGCAGAAGCCGCTGGCATTGACCCAAGTGGTAAAACCACAGAAGAGGTCGAGAAAGAGATCGCTTCAAGTGAAGAATGAGTTAACGGCGAGCCCGTTTAATTTTCATCGGTGAACCACAGATTTTACATTCTTGTTCGGTTTGAGTATCGGCCTGCTTGGTTGCTCGACAACCAATACATCGTAATTCCCAAGCCCATTGCTGCTTAGATTTCCGATTTGAAACCGATTCAAATGGATGATTGAGCGACCTGCAAACATTTTGAAGTGAATAATCATCGGTGTATAGAGTCTCTCCAGTACTAATTGCAATCGCTAAAACATCGAGATCGACCGGACTCAAACGAGGTAAATCTCCGGTGGTTATAGCCGCGGCTTGTGCCGGGCCAATAGGTGGACTAAGCCACACCATCTCGATTGATTCGATCAACATTGCCCGTTGCGGCGAAAGCCGTTGTAATTCGGCCAACTGCGAGTGGGCCACCAATCCACCGACCAGCCGGTCCATCGGCCAATGAAGCAAAGCGGCGGTATCGAGTACTGGCATATGACCCCGGGGTCATGTTTTCCCAACATCAAGACTTCGGCTGTCGATGAGTTCATGTTCACGATTGTAATCCCCCCGGTTAGATGTCGTGGAAAGCGCAGGTGGTGGATTGGTTCTCGGGCTTTGGTTCTGCCAGCCTTGGAGCCATGTCTTTTACAGAAGCTATCATCCAACCAGTGCCTCCAGATTTACTATTCTTGCCTATGCTCGTAAACGCTCAAGGTGATACTGCGCTGGTATTGTGGCTATGGCTTGTGATTACCATCTCGAGCGTCCTTGGAAGTTTTATCGCATATTGGATCGGGAAAAAATGGGGACGGATGCTTTTTAATCGGTTTAATGCGCAAAAGCACTTAGAAAAAATTGAAGCATTGACCGAGAGATATGGGTCTCTCGGGATTTTCATCGCAGCATTCTCTCCAATTCCATACAAAGTATTCGGCTGGGCAGCCGGGATGGGTGAAATGAAACTCAAGCCCTACATCATCGCCGGTCTAATCGGGCGCGGATTACGATTCGGTTTGGAAGCGATTTTAATCGGAATCTATGGTCAAAAAGCACTTGACGCCATATGGTGGATATTGGAGAGAGAAATAATGATGGCCGCCTTGCTGTTGGTCGGTTTCACCATAATTTGGCTCGGGTTTAGATGGTGGAACCAGCTCACCCCCGCCCCTAAAACTTCATGAACACCTTGCTTTTGGCCAGACCGCTGCTTGTGTGGTGTAGTACGGCCCATCATAGTGGGTTTTCATCCCGCCGACCCGGGTTCGAATCCCGGCACGAGCACTCTAAATGTTGAGATTTATACCCGTGCACGTGCCTCAGGGGTATTGTTGAGAATTATACTTCGTGAATTACGAGTAATTCACTCACCTCCCGTCACGAGCACTCTTAATGTTCAGTATTATACCCGTGCTCTTGCCTTAGCGCGTGAACGGTTGAATTGCCGAGAATTGTACAGTTCAAAGCGGGC
>CAUZVL010000030.1:0-8460 GCA_963583355.1 Candidatus Thalassarchaeaceae archaeon | reverse complement strand
GCAGTTTTAATTGCTGGCCGAGATAAGGACTTGAAATCCGATTTGATGGGGTGGGGGCGGGTTTCGAAAGACGAACAGTCCCGGCGCAGAGATACACAATATCCGGTTCGAGGTACTTCGAGGGCATGGAATCTCGGCGGTAGGTGTGTGATGGATACTTGGTGGCAAGCGCGCCAAGCCTTGAAACCTCAACGAGAGACTCTGAAATTTGTTTCAAACCTATTATTCCCGGATGAGGAAGATAAACAGAAACTCGATATCGATGCCTCGAAAATGGATGAAGAATGGGCAAATCGCCCTGATGAGGTTCTGGAATATTGTTTGAAAGATGCTGAATTACCATTGGATATCATGAAAAAAATTCAAGCCTTTAGGCGTAAAGAAGCGATTGCTGCGGTTGCAAAAGTAAGCTTGGACACCAGCGCAAATGGTTCTACCAGTCAACTGATCGACTCATTGGTAATCCGTCTTGCCGACCGAACTGGCATAGCGGTTCCACTCACCGGATCCGCCGACCGAAAAGAGGGTCAAATCACCGGCGGATATGTCCACGACGTCGAAGCAGGTTTGCATCCATGGGTTGCAATTTTGGATTTCAAGTCGATGTATCCTTCGATAATGATTGGCAAAAATATTTGCTTCACCACCAGAATTGATGCTGGAAGTACCGACCAACCCTCGGAGGGTGAAGAGATTCATACCTCGCCCACAGGAGCAATTTTCCGCAACTCTTCTGCTCGAAGAGGCATGGTGCCAAAACTCCTCGAAGAATTGATGGCGATGCGGGATGAGCATAAAGCTGGGATGAAGGCAACTTCAAATCCAGCGGTTGAATCTTATCATGACCAAATGCAATATGCGGTAAAGATATTGATGAACTCATTCTATGGGGTTTTTGCGAGCGGTTTTTATCGTTTCACCCATAAAGATCTGGGATCTTCAATCACCGCCTGGGCCCGTCGTAACATCAAAACTATCATCCAAAAACTCGACGATGAAGGCCATAAAGTCGTCTATTCCGATACCGATTCGATATTTGTCAAAGCCCCGGTAGGTCAATCCGATAACCCCAAGGAAGTAATGATTTCTTTCGGCCATGAAACCGCCGAAAGGTTCAGCGAGGATAGCGCAGAATTGGAATTTGAAAAAGGGCTCTCAGTATTTTTCTCTCACGGGGCAAAAAAACGTTATGTTGGCCAAGTGGTTTGGCCGGTTGAAGAGATGTTGGTGCGCGGCTATGAAACCCAAAGGACAGATTCGTTCAGATTTTTGACCGATGGCATGAAGTTGATGTTCAAATATGTATTATCTGATGATTCCGAATCGGCAATAGCTCTAGCCATAGATACGATTCGGGCTGCGAAAGAAGGCAAAGCCGATGTCCGAGATTTGATCATGAGCAAATCTTGCAAAGGCCGTTGGAATAAAACCAGCGAGAGTTGGGATTTCACCAAGGATTATGCCAACCCTGACAGCATGGTCCAAGTGCGAGTAGCCAAAGCCATAATCGCAAAGGGCTTACCTTTTACTCCTGGGATGAAAATTGCCTATGTAGTAACAAATGCTCGGATTAGGCCGATGCGAATCGAACCTTGGTTTGAGCAAGAGCCGGTCAAAAATTACGATGGGCAATTCTATGCTGACAGGTTAGCGACCGCCTTTGGCAGGGTGACAGAAGCATTCGGTTGGTCGGGCAAGGAATTATTGTCCGGCAATCGCCAAACATCTCTATTCTCGTTCTAATCGGCACTCTTTGAAGCCAAGGGTTGAATTGTGAGCGCTATGGTCGCCCAATCGATGAAGCCGATATTATTGATGGTCTTACTCGTTGCAGCCTCACTTTCCGGGTGTTTTGGAGGTGATGATTCCGGTGATTCGCCAGTCGAAGCGGTATTTTCTTTCACACCTAATGAAAACATCAGGGCTAGTACGACAATCGAGTTCGATGCGACCTCTTCTTTACCTCAAGATGGATCACTCTCTTACAAGTGGGATTTCCAAGACGATGGCTCGGTTGACGAGACCGGTAGTGAGGCTGATTGGTCTTATCCAGAAACAGGAAATTATACGGTTAAGTTAACCGTTACCGATGGTACAAATTCTCACTCTCAAACCCGTAGTCTTACTATTATCGCGGCAGATGCAGTAGTCCCAGAAGCAGACGCAGGCTCCTATTCTCCAACTTCGGATTGTGATGGTGAAGACCCCGTAAGTGGGAATTATTATTTATTTTATATATGTGAAATGAATAAGGAATTATCCAATAAAAGGGTCGATGCAACCAGGAATATACAATTGGACGCATCAGCATCATCAGCAGGGTCTGATGAAGAATACATCTCCGATTGGAATTGGGACACCGATCTGCTTCGTGATAGCGATGGCGATGGGGATTTCGAAAACGATGCAGATCTAAGCGGTCAAACCCCTGAATGGAAGGATGTTTCTCCAGGGGAATACAAAATCGTTCTAACGGTTATCAACGGCCAAGGATTTACAGATACAGACGATGTAGTAGTCAATGTAAATTATGTCGGGGTTTGGCCGGATTTTGAAATCGGCGGCACGAATTCAAATACTCCAGTCGACATGGAATTCACCTTCTCGGTTAGCCAACACTCAGATTCAGGCAATACAATTCGAAGAGCGGTTGGAGAATTGGTTTATCCCAATACCGATGCTGATTGCATTGTAGGCGAGGAATCCTGTCGGCCTAAATTAGATTTATTCGGGTTTAATGAAACAGATGAAGAAGCCGGTAATACTTCTGAGACGCCTTTAGACCAACGCCAAGCAGGGGATTGCGACTCGAGCAATGATTGTGTTTGGCTCCAATTTACCGGGTCTTATCACTTTGAGAATTCCCAGTGGAAAGATGGTGATTGGACCACAACTCTTCGTAATGAAAAGTGGAATGATTTAGAGATTGAATCATTCACTATTCGATTAATCTACAAGTGAAAACCTAATTCAGCAGCTCGCTGATCATCGATTTCAACCTCAGCTTCAAGTATGACTTGGCCGAGTGCTTTTCCTTGTGAATCCAACCTTTTTGAAACGGTGCCTCCTCCTTGGAGAACTTTGTGAATCAAACAATTTATCGCCCCGATTCCTGGAACTTCAAATACTTCAAAAGGGCCTTCACTCCAGCCTTCAAACCATTGTTTTAGCACCTCTGGAGTTACCGCCTCACTAAGCAATTCCATCCACTCAGGTTTATGAGCGATTAACGCAATGTTCACCATATCGCCCTTATCTCCGGATCTACCGTGAGCGAGTTGCCCTAAACTAACCTTCATGGTTTCACCACTTTTGATTCGTCTAATCTATCGAGCATTCGAGATGCTAATTTTGACCAATATGGATGATTGTCGAATTTGCTAATCATCTCCAAACGGGCAAGGACTTTATCCTCGAGCCATGGCATTCTCTCCTCGAGATCATGGCGCCAGGTTTGATGATGCTCGATACGAACCTGAGGTTCGACCAACACTCTCCGAATCGAGGTCGGGAAGAATCGTAAAACCTCCCTAGGCCTAGGTCTCGCTCCATACCCTGCAACCCCGGCAGGGCCTGTGAGCACTAGTGGTGCGATAGAACGGGCGAAATGGGTTAGGTGTGCTTTTCTGGGCGAAGATATTGTCCAACGAACCATTACCTCGCTTGGTACGAGGTCTTTTCTGAGGCCGGGAGGGGTAAGAGATTGAGATCCAATAAATTCGGTTTGGATTTGCAAATCGTCAAGATGTGCCAACCGACCTCTCATGGTTTTGTCGAGCATTTCTGCTTTAGCTTGAACCTCCGGTCCTGGGACCATCAAGAAACCCGAGGACATCCAACCATCTCTATGGCAAGCGCTGACTTTCAGGCTTGCAGGGGGCTCTCGCCCGCGCGCGCCTTCGACTTTCACTTGGTCCTTTTCGATTTCGACCAAGGTCGCATTACTCAAGTCTAAAGTTACATCAGGAGTGTGGTAAGAGGTAGGGTCGCCGATTTCATAGAGCATTTGCTCAGCGACGGTACGCCGAGTAATCCTGCCACCTTCTCCGGGAGCCCTGGTGATGATACAACTCCCATCGGCCTCGATGAGTGCTATTGGATAAGTCAGTTCAGCCAAATGTGGAATCTCCTTCCAATCGCTTGAATTGCCTCCGCTAACTTGAGCGCCGCATTCGATGAGGTGCCCAGCCAAAGTCCAACCCGCCAAAACATCATATGGATTCTTGACACTCGAAGGTGCCCAATCTGCTAAAGGCGTGTTTAGTTCGAGTTCGCGACTATTTTCGGCCCAGCCACACGAGTGTGCCATCGAGCCGACGATGAGGCTCGCATCAGCAACCCTCCCAGTGATCACAATATCTGCTCCTTGCTCAAGCGCCCGGGCAATTCCGGCGGCTCCCAAATATGCATTCGCAGATACAATGGTGTCTTCGTGGTCCAATAATGAACCCAATTTATGGTCAAACATGTGAATGAATGGCTCGCCGGTTCCAGCCAGAGCCGAGAGTTTCGAACCGATGCAATCACCGCCGATGGTTGCAACTTTACAATCGGTCCAGCCGATTGCACTTGCTGCTTTTAACACACGGCTAACGCAAGCATCGGTATTTGCACCGCCGGCATTTGTAACGAGTTTGACTTTCTTTTCCTTCAATAACTCCATGCCACCAGCCCTTAACCAAACCTCGAGGTCGGTTGCCCAACCCGCATTTGGATCGCGATCGAGTTGTTTGTGCATAATCGACATAGTCACCTCTGAGAGGTAGTCCATCGTCAAATAATCCAACTCGGTTGTTTTGAGCATTTCGAGAGGTGCGAGGGTAATATCTCCCCAAAATCCGCCGGCTCCGCCGATTCTTACCCCGTTGTCTGGACGCCCCATCAATTACTAATTCGCCCGGCCCCCACATATGTCTTTCGGATGGCATTAACGGCGGACTAAACGGCCTTTTTGAACCCAACTTGCAGTATTTACGCGACGCGGTATTGAAATAGGGGGGGATTGTCGCCGGGCTTGAAGGAGAGTTTGCCATGGGTTCAAAATGGGAAGACAAGTCAAAGCCACACCGAAATATCGTCTTTATTGGACACGTTGACCACGGAAAGTCGACTACTGTTGGTCGCCTTCTTTTGGACAGCGGCCATATTGAAGGTCACGTTGTTGAAAAGAATGAAAAGTTAGCAGCAGAAGCTGGTAAGGCTGGTTTCGGTCTTGCGTACGTCATGGACGGCCTAAAAGAAGAGCGAGAGCGCGGTATCACAATCGACGTCGCACACAAAGAATTCTACACACCAAAGTACTACTGGACCATCATCGATGCTCCAGGTCACCGTGATTTCGTCAAGAATATGATCACTGGTGCTTCTCAAGCGGATACCGCAGTTCTACTGTGCGCTGCTAACGACGGTGTTAACGCCCAGACCAAAGAGCACGCTTTCCTAGCAAAGGTGCTTGGTGTTGCTGAACTTATCGTCCACGTCAACAAAATGGACATCTCCGGTGTCGATTGGTCAGAGGACAAATACAAGACAGCATGCTCTCAAGTTAGTGATCTATTGAAGATGGCAGGATTCGGAGGCCAACTAGACCGAATCCCAATGATTCCAGCATCCAGTCTTAACGGCGATAACGTCTTTGAGAAGTCCGACAAGACTCCATGGTACAATGGACCAACCTTATTCGATGCTATCGATGCAGCAACAATGCCAAAGAAGCCAACTGACAAGCCACTTCGTCTACCAATTCAAGATGTCTACAAGATCTCTGGAATCGGCACAGTCCCAGTCGGAAAGATTGAGACTGGAACTCTGAACGTCGGAAAGACAGTTGTCTTCAACCCTTCACAGCAGTCCGCTGAGGTCAAAAGCATTGAGATGCACCACACAATGGTACCTAAGGCAGAGCCTGGGGACAACGTTGGTTTCAACGTCCGTGGGCTATCTGCGGCCGACATACGCCGTGGTGACGTTGCAGGCTATACCGACACCGCTCCTACCTTCGTCCGTCACGATGAAACATTCGTCGGACAGATTCAACTTATGGACATTCCAAAGGCTGTATCCATCGGATATACCCCGGTATTC
This sequence comes from Candidatus Thalassarchaeaceae archaeon, assembly GCA_963583355.1. Lineage (GTDB taxonomy): Archaea > Thermoplasmatota > Poseidoniia > Poseidoniales > Poseidoniaceae > MGIIa-K1. The sequence goes on along the minus strand of CAUZVL010000030.1, from coordinate 2,376 downwards.
CATTGCCACACCGCCCAGGTCGCAGTTCGCTTCCATGAACTTCTTGAGAAGACCAACAAGGCTGGAAAGGAAGCTAATCCTTCGTTCCTAAAGACCGGTGATGCATGTTTAATCCGCTTCGCACCTACTAAGCCAATGGCTATCGAGCCGATGGACAAATTCCCTGAATTATCCCGCTTCGCTATTCGTGATATGGGCAAAACCGTCGCAGCAGGCGTTTGTCTGAAGATTGAGAAGAAGGCTTGAGCCTGATTGGACCACGATCCAAAAAGTATAGAGGTGAATTTCATGGCAGCAGTGACCATCATCAAGTTAACAGGCGAGAACCATCGTGACATCGACGCGGTCGCATCCCAAATCAAAATGATTTGCGATAACGGCGGCATCAGTCTTCGAGGCCCAATCCCACTACCAACCCGTCGTCTTGTGGTACCAGTCCGCAAGGCGCCTGATGGCGAAGGCAGTGAAACTTACGATCACTGGGAGATGCGCATCCACAAGCGATTGCTTGAGATGGACATCACCAGCGGCAAGGACGAAAGTGCCCTACGACAGGTCGCACGGATTCCAATTCCTGATACCGTGAGCATTGAACTATCGATGCGCTCGGTTCAATAATAGTGCCTAAACTAGTGATTTAAGTTCACAATGTGGCCTTCTCGGCCACACCAGCGTCGACTAACCAGTCAGCAGTACCTTGGTCGAGGAAATGGATATCACCGGCTTCTAGAGAAATCTCCCCATCGATGGTCATTATTGGCTCGTCCATAGATTGTAGTACTCTGATTCTGATCATCGATTGTTCATCGGGTTCAGACTCTATTTCTTGTTCGGCTGGAGAACCGGCTTCGGCCGCAGCCCAAGCATTGAAATCAATCGCATCCTTCTTTTGGGCTGGAGCAAGTTCACTTGCAGCTGCATGGGTTTGACCACTAGGGGTAAGTTCTACCGCCCGCACAGGTACTGGAGTCATGCCCTCTAATTCAGGATAAGCATCTTGAAGTGCTAGTATCTCCTCTTCATCCTCTTCAATATCTTCCAAAGGTGTTGAATCATCTTCCAAAGCGATGCTCGGCGGCCCTTGCCCGGTCAATCCACCGGGTGGGTCAACAAATGCGTCGAGTTGGGTCGTGCCAACCGCTAGAGGTGGTTGAGCAGCCATGCCTTCTGAAGCAAGCCCATGTTGCATCCCATTCCAATTAACCGATAATTTGAACCGGTCGATAATTTGAATTGCACTCGCATAAAATTCTCTTTCAGCAGGATCGTGACGACCCCAATCGAGTGAAGGTAAATCTTGGTTGTTATTTTGAACCCCCCCTTCAGAGCGTAAACTCACACTCGCTGCATGTTGTTGAAAGGCAACCAGTCTCTTCCGCGCCAAATCCGACGAGGTTCGGCGGATATTGGCTTGGCGCTTTTGCAAATTCTGCAATCGTAAATCTGGACTACGTGTACGATAGATTTCATGGATTTGCATTTCGATGGTATCGAGGAGTTGGCCAACCTTGTCCCAAAAGTCACGCCGAGGCAAAACTATTGGCATATGCCGACCGGTTTGCTGGCGCAGTGATGCGAAAAGTTGTTCCTCAACCTCCCGGGCCTGTACGTCATCCAGAAGAGGTCGCTGGGCCATAGAGGGTCTGGTGTCGATGCCCATCTATCAACCCTTCAGCCTGATTGCCTTAACCGGTAGGGCAACAATTCAAACCAATAGACGCTGGCTCCACCGGTGGTGGACCCGTTGAGACAAGCCCTCGTCATCTCGCTTTTGCTATTGGTAACACCTTGGGCATCAGCAGATTTCGCAGCGTGGGAAGGGCCTGAAAGTTCACCGGACGGCGCCGGAATTTCACCTTCTAATTCAATTTATGATGGCTTTACTATTCCATCAAATGCAACCATTACAGGTGCGACGTTTGAAGTTGCACCAGAATGGGTAGAAGCTGAAGATAATGGCACCTATTGGGCTAGGGATTCACCGGGAGGATTCTCGGTTGGTAGTTCGAATGGCACATCTTACCTTTCCCACGGCGGAGACCTCACCCTCCAACCCCAATCGATATATGGGGAAATGACCGATTTTGAATCTCAGAACCCCCAGTTCAGTTCATGGTCGACCCAAGGTGATTTAATTTGGATTCCAGTCAATCTAAGTTCTGTATCCTATGGCCCCATCAATGCTACTACCGGAGATTTTGCTGCAGGGAGCAATGGCTCGATCCCTAGCGGCTCAGTTTCTAAATTGCGTTCACAATTCTGGGACGCTCCAACGGTTATCCGCAATATTTCGGTCTCTTTCGACCGCTGGTATTCGCTCAATACCTTCGATGAAGCAACTTTCGAAGCATCGTTTGATGGTGGGCAATCTTGGAC
>CAUZVL010000029.1:0-8620 GCA_963583355.1 Candidatus Thalassarchaeaceae archaeon | reverse complement strand
AAAATAGGAAAGATGTTTGGAAACCAAATGTTAGAGCGATGACCAAGCAATGGCTAGATATGGGTTTGAGGCCAAGAGCGGTTTCCAGAGATTTACTATGGGGTATTCCCCTACCACTCGAAGGACAAGAATGGCAAGGAAAATGCATTTATGTCTGGTTTGAAGCGGTTCAAGGGTACTATTCTTGTGCAAGATTGTGGGCTGAGAGACATGCTGATTCTAGCGATTGGGAAAAGTGGTGGAAAATAGGTGCTGATGGTACTGTGCCCCGCCATCTATATTTCCTTGGAAAGGACAATATCCCCTTCCATACAGTCATTTGGCCGGCCATCATTATGGGATTAAATCATGCTAATAAAGGTCTTGATTCGAGCGAGCCAATCTCTTTACCTGGACCGGGTGAATTGGCTTTAGAAACAAATGTACCAGCGATGGATTATTTGATGCTAGCAGGTGGTCAATTTTCTAAATCTAGAAAGCATGCGGTCTGGTTACCATCGTTTTTAGAGAGGTTCGACCCTGATACTTTGCGCTATTATCTTGCGATAAATATGCCAGAGAATCATGATACCGATTTTAATTGGCCCGATTTTGTTGAAAAAATAAATAGTGAACTCATCGGTGCTTATGGTAATTTTGTCCATCGAGTCCTAACCTTAGGTCAAAGGCTTCTTGGGACTCAACCACTAAAGCAATTTGAAAATAATTCATTATGTCGAGAAGAGATGGAAAAACTTGAAAAAATCCATTCGGATATCGGTACAAGTCTTTCCAGCCATCGTTTCAAGGAAGCTTTACGATTTGTGATGAATGCTGCACAGATGGGCAATCAAATGCTCCAAGCGGCTACTCCTTGGAAATATCTTAAGGAATCTGATTCCGAAAGTGCAAAAATCGGGTTAGCAAAATTATCTTTTGGTTGGAGAGTCGCTCGCTTTCTTGCGATAACAACTCAACCTTTCTTACCATTTAGTGCTCAAAGACTCTGGATCGGTTTAGGAGAGCAAGGAAACGTGTCCGAATGTGATTGGTCCCAAGCAATCGATTGGAATGCACCTATGAAATGGAATCCAGACGAACCAATCCCGCTTTTCAGTAGACTAGATCTCGAAGAAATAATAGCAAATGAGCAGGCATTGGTAACCACTGAAGCCGGTTCAGGCGCACAAAGCCATTCGGTGAAGGGTGGCAAAAAAAAGACCAATAAGGAGGAAAAGAAAATGCCCGAAGGAATAACCTATTTGAATTTTGAAACTTTCATGGAAGTAGAGCTTCGTGTCGGAAAAATAATCAGCGTCAATGATCATGATAATGCCGATAAATTGTACGTGGTAAAACTCGATGATGGTAGTGAAGAAGGTCGTACTATTTGTGCAGGCCTGAAGGAATATTACCAAGCGGCTGAAATGGTTGGAAAATTGGTAGTCTTTGTAGCCAATCTAAAGCCAAGAAAATTAAGAGGTGTGATGAGTGAAGGAATGATGCTCGCGGCCGATGATGATAACGGTGCGGTCAAACTAGTCACCATCGATGGTGATATTTCAATCGGCAGTTTAGTTCGTTAATTCATTGACTATTTTCATCAATGAGCGCGAAAGTTCTCTGCATTCTTCAAGGATGATTGGGCTTTGTTTGCGTATTTCACCGCCGAGATTATCCGGCAAACTACTGAGATTAATATTAACGTTGAATAATGCGCCCTTACAGGCTGCACTTGCCAATAAACCAGCAACTCCAACATCAGAAATTGCATTTGTGTTGCCTAATTTTGCCAAATCTGGTAATAATTTTATCAGTTCAAGTGCGAGTTTTGCGGTTTCAAACGGTATCTGAGCTGCAACAAGAGTGGTTGCGTGAATTTCTAGTATTCGAGCCTCTTTTTCATTATCGGTTTCCTTTGGCATTCTGAATGAATTCATAACCGCATCGAACGAATCACTATCTTTGTCAGCAAGGTTCCCCGCTTCGGTCATAATTCCAATCGAGAGTGCAACCGCTTGATTAGCGATTTCCCAACCGGATTGCCATTTTTCCTTGGCAATAGTTAGATCACCGACCATTATTGTGAGCGCCGCGGCTTGACCTAGTGCAACTGCAGCAGCAGTCCCTCCCCCGGGTGTAGGAGATGATGATGCTAATGCGGCTTGAAATTCTCTTAATGTCAAATTCATCCAAGGTATTTTCATTCTAAATCCTCCTGTTTAAGTGCCCATTCAATAATTCTTTGTTCTGGGACAAATGGGGAAAGTTTAGACAATCCTAAGCCATTGATTGCGGCTTGAACCAATTCGTTTTCATCTTCACAATCTTTCGGTGCGTACCATTGCCCTGACTTGATCATCGCTGCCAATGGAACCAATCCTACCAATTCAGAACCACAAGTCTCGATACCGTGGTCGTTAACGATTGACTTCACCGCCTCATAGGCGATATGCATGGGAGTGACCTCAACATCTAGCAAGTTCATCGATACTTGGCTGATGCCATGGGCTTCTAAAGGTAATCCCATCCCTTGGACCAGCGCTAACATGCCAGGAATGCGGGTTTTGCGCCCATCCTCTTGCTTCATTAGCCTGCCAGATGCTCTGACCAATGAACCGGCTTTACGGGCTGCAACTGCATCCTTTTCATCAACATTTACATTATATGCGACCAAAATTTGCCTTGCGCCAATTACAACCGCACCAAATTGTGCGGTTTTATCATTCCAATCGCTAGGACCAAAATCCGGTAGATGTGGGCCGCCATTTTCAAGACGCTCTTGGAATCCTTCATATTGGCCCCTTCGCAGATCTGATAGAAGTCTTCGTTCTGGTGTTGAAGCAGCCGCACCGTACAAGAAGGTGCATAGATTCAATTCACTGCTAACTCGTTTAGCTAATCTTTTTGCCAAATCTGCGCAATCTTCCATCGTCATTCCTTCCAATGGCACGAAAGGGCAGACATCTACCGCGCCAATTCGTGGGTGCTCGCCATTTTGATTACGCATATCAATTGTCATTGAGGCTTTCTCAATAATTCTAAATGCGGCTTCCAGAACTGCTTCAGGTTCTCCAGCAAGGGTCAAAACTGTTCGATTATAATCAGCATCAGGTTCTATTCCGAGGACTTTAGCCCCCTCTATTCCACGGCCTGAATCACTAATTAATTTGATGATCTGTTGGTCTTTTCCTTCAGAAAAATTAGGTACACACTCAACGATTTTGTTGCCCATGATTCCTTTCACCTCGATTCAATAAATAATCATCCCTATCTTAAGGGCTCAAAATATGGCTCTCAATCCATTTGACAATTAATTCATCTCTCTCTTTGTTAATAGAATTGGTACTGTGGCCCAAACTTTGGATCAGATGGGGATGAAGGTTGGTGAATTCCTGGACGATAAGGTCATAATGGAATCGACCAAGCCGTTTATCATTTGCCGCTTGTAATACTAGAGTAGGGCAAGTCGGTTTTGCCCATCTTGGAACATCGACATCTTCCCACTTGAAATTTGTGATCTCCGGATGGATTTTCTTAAGAGCTCTCGTCGCCATTCCTTTGATAATTGGATTCAAGAAGGTTAAACGACCGGCTTTCTCTTCCATAATTGGGGTAAATGCTGCCATCGGTGATTCAAGCATCAATGTCCCCATCTTTTTGCTCCACCACCCACTATTTTTGGGATTAGTCATGCCTGCTGCTAAAAAACCCCCTAAACTATGGCCGTAAAAGTGAACGGAAGTGAATTCATCATTATCCAAGGAATTCAATAATGACTTTAAGTCACCCATCACTTTGACTGCAGTCCACTCATATGTTTTTGGAGCGATTCCATGATGTCTCAATTCTAAAGCCAATGTATGGCAACCATGATTCTTGAATATTTCCATTCGCTCAAGCAATCTGCTGGTTGCGGAATTCCAACCATGTAAAAAAACTACGAGTGGTGCCGCTTCATCGAGTTTATTAAGTTGTCCAAATACTTCAACACCGTTATTGTCGGCTTTGATTATTGACCAGCAAGGGTGATCTAATGCCGGGCGAGTTTTCTTTGGACCGGAGTATATTTTTTTTAGGATTATATGATATAGAATATAAACGAATCCAATCAATAAATAATTACTAAAGTAGTAGCAGGAAAATAGAATTAATGCTGAAATCGATAGCAATTGCTTCTCGCTTAAGGTCGCCATGCGACGCATATAGTTCAGTCCTTGTTCTCTTCCTCAGACTCTTTCTCAGACTCTTTCTCAGACTCTTTCGAAGCCTTTGCCTCTTCGGCCTTCTTGAGTTTTTCTTTGGATTTTTCAGCCCTTTTTGTCTCTCGAGCAGCAGATCGTTCAGCGACTTTATCACCGTAATCTCCAAGTGCTTCAAAGCGAGCAAACCAGCCGGATTCTTCACCGGTTGCAACGTGTTTGACCAAGTAACACTTAAACATCATATCGTAGAGGCCTTGGCTATAATCTGAATTCTTCTTGAAGAACAAATTCATGACCCATACAACCATCAAAACTATTCCAACAATAAAATATATTAATTCCCTTTTGACATCTAAATCAGACATCGAGGTAAATACGAAATAGAAACCTATCAGCGAGAGGAACCCAAGTGAATTATTAAAAATCGGATGGAGAAAAATTGGCCGGTTCCCAAATACATTAATGTATTTGGTTCTGGCTGTGAATTCTCCAAAATTTCTGCCAGTCCATATTGGCATTATTATAATGTTGAGTAAAATTATCACGATAGCACCGACTAGAATCCAAGTTGAAGGTCCAGCGCCACCACCTGATGAAGTGATATTCATACTCAATCCCACTATCAACAATCCGAAGTTTACCGCGAAATTGATCAGCCAAGAAATATATCGTGGCATTCCACCAGCTAATTCGAATCCCTCAGGCAAACCTGAAGGGCGCAATCTAGCATCTTGTGTTTCAGAACTTGCATTTTTATTCGCAGCCATTTTTGGCTTTGCCTTCTTTGCAGGCATAGCCTTCTTTACAGGCATAGCCTTCTTTGCCGGCATAGCCTTCTTTGCAATTGCCCTTTTAGCGGGCTTGACCTCTTCTAAATTGTCAACTTTGTCTAATAGTCCCATTTAATTTCACCTCAATTATACATTGCACCAATGGTGCGATAAACTTCAAAATCATCAGAATTGACGAACTTAGAAACCGCATCGTCCGGCATTCCACTATCCAATAATGAATCGACTACTGCAAAGAACTCAGCTCGTTCTGATTCATCTGCATTAGCAGGATTAGAACCTACACTCCGGTAAATAGCAAAGCCTTCAGTTTCGGTAAATGCTATTACTGCTTCTTCAGGAAGATTGTTACCAAGCAAGCCATCGATGATACCGACAAATGTAAGGAATAGATCTTCTTCTTCATCATCTTCGACATCGTCACTCATCGTTAGGAGTTCGTCAATATCCGCTTCACCAGCCATGACGGCTTTAATCATCTTGCGCTCAGCCATCATATTCTCGAGAGTTGGGCGTAATTCACGCAATAATTCACGATCACCTTCCTCTTTTGCGGTTTGATATTCAGGTTTGAGCCGGCGGAGTTCGTTTTCGACATTCTTGAGTTGTGAATTCAATTCGATCATTGTCTCTCCATCAAGATTAGAATCAACCTCTATACCAGCATCATTCCCAACCATTTCAATTGTTGGCCCATCGCGGATCTCAGCGAATCTATCATCGCGGTCATCCTTTCTCATCACGATGATATCACGGTCTAGTTGATGACCAAATCGGTCCGCATAGCGATCCAAAAGGCTGCCGATTTCACCGGTTCCAATTCGCTCGATGTGCCCATAAACCTGTTGAAGTGGTTTTCCACTTTTCTTGGCATACAAGCCAGAATAGGAACTGCCCTTAGTATCGGTCTTGGCTACAGATTTGTCAGGTGCTGCTGCAGCTGGTAAAGTTTCAGCAGTTGGGCCTCCAAGATTAAGGGCTAATTTGGGGGCTTCTACAACAGGTGCTCCAGGTAAATTTCCGAGGGCTGGTAAACCGATTGGAGCAGGTAAAGCGGCGCCTGGTGGAGAGGGTAATGGCAGGCCCGGTGGAGGGGGTAATGGTAGGCCCGGTGGAGGGGGTAATGGTAGGCCTGCTAATCCCGGTGGTAATGGCAATTTATTTGCCCCCTTTTTCTTTTTACCTAGACCCATCCTGTGCACCTCATTCCCCGTGGGTTGGAATCCACCCTTGAACATTGTCATCAATCGGTTGGTTATTAGCCATAATTCAACCCCTTATTTAACAAGCCGCGCCCAGCCTTTGAGAACGAGGAACGTCGCCCCTGCTTCATCGATTTCAACAATATCTCCTTTAGCAGAATCTACCACTCGATTATCAAATCTTGCAATCGCGTCATCTACTACCATCTCAACCTTGATATTACCTTCTCTAGAGAGGGCAATACCTTCGCTCAAAGCATCGAATGGATTCGAACCGTCAGGATCTAATCTCGATAGTGGGAACTCGGTAACTCTCATCCCTGTTTTACCATGCAATGAGCAAGGCCAACGAATTTGCCGGCGAGTGTCGATGGTAACTACTTCGTCAGTTTCTCCAGCATTGCCAAGCACTACAGAAGAGTCTGCTCTAATCAGATTTTGGAAAGTCAATGCATAATTGTTCAAACCGTATAATTGGCCATTTAATACTCTGCTTCTACGACCTGAATCCTGCATCAATCCTGCTAATTTTTCAACCGATGCAGCCCCTCTTAATCCTTTGAGGCCTTCCCTTTCCAACATTTCTTTAAGTTCACTGGTCATTAATTTTAATAATTTCTTGTCTCCATTGTGTATCGAATCTAATTTTTCAACAACACTTCCTATTCCGCGATTTACACGCCTAGCCCAACCGGTTGGCTCAACCACACTCGACCTTTCAATAAGATCGGTCACCTCAACTCCTTCGCCACGGATATGGCTGACCAATTCTCTTCGTGCTTGCGAATCTAGGTGGAAATATTGTGGGTCGCGATAGTGTAGGTGGAAGCCGCGATGGCCCGAAAAGGTCACTTGGAGATGTTCTTCTTTAAACCCAAAATCCGGTTCCAAAAAATCATTCCACAAGGACCAAGCTTGCTCATGTATCACATCCATCATCGCCGGGAAATCCTTGTCGGTTACACCAGGTAGGTGATCACCATCGAGATCAAAAATTAAATCAGCCCCCAACCAGCCCTTATCGTTCATTTTGTATTCGTGTGGTCGTTGCCAATAAGCAGTTGAATAAAATACCGAATGCTGTGGTCTTTCACAGAGAAACCTCCTGACACTTTCGATATCTGAAAAGGATTTGTGGCGTAAAGGCATACCGCCTCCAAAGGGAATAAACATCCATTCACGAGCCTTTAAACGCGGCGGTATCCATAGCGGAGCGGTTTGATAATATTGAGTGAAACGATGTGCGAATTTTGCCCAACCAGACATCTTTAGCTCACTCTTTCCAGAAGCGAGTCTCTCTAGCTCTTTCGACAGTTACGGTATCTGCACCGGTAACCTCGACGTAATGCTCCCAACAATAATAATCACGATTTACAACCATCGCTGAGCCAAAGGTCATGCGAGTGCCACAAGACTTGCAGCGCGGTCCGAGTTCACCATTAGGTGCCTGAGCCAATTCGATGTGGTCGTGGGGCATAAGGTCCTCTCCGTATCTCCCGAGGGGATGGGGCCTTTGAATATGATGGCCTCACCATGAAATTTCTTGTTTACTAGCACATAATTTCAATAAATCCAATGCTACTTCACAAGATTCTGCAACCACGATGTTTTCATCTTTAATATATTGCTCTAGAATTGGTTTCGCCCTTCTATTCCCAATCGCACCTAGCGCTTCAGCGGCTTCATGCCTAACCATGACATGCTCGGTGGAATTTGCAAGAATCTCAATTAATTTATCAATAGCGAGAGGGTTTTGCATCTGGCCTAAAAAATATGCTAATTCATGCTTTAGAAGTGACTATTTGACTGAAATGCCTCACATAAAATTGCAATTGCTTCAGGCGAACGGTTATTTCGTAATGTAAAAACAGCCTTCATCCGTTCAAACATTTTGAAATTATCATCGAGTAATATTTCTCTTGATTTTGCTAATTTTCCGATTAAATGCGGAGGTGCGGGATCTACTGACCCGTATAGACTCAATTCCGGGATACGGTCAGCAAGACCCATCTCATTCACCAGGTTGCCCGGTAAATTCTATTGCATCAACATCGAATTCAGGGTTGATCAATCCGATTTTTTGGCCTTCCTTGAGGAAAAGCCGGATGGATTCACGTCCTTCCGCTCCATAATCTATTGTGCGGTCATTGACATACATTTGAACAAATTCACGGTTGGTTTTATCATCGATTCCTCGACCCCATTGTTTTGCGAATTCTAACGCAATATCAGGGGATCTAATCGAATGCTCTATGCTCATTTTAGTGTAGAGAGTTACATCTTCCATCATTTGCTTACCGAGATCTCTCCTTACAACATTACCGCCTAAGGGCATTGGAAGACCACCGGTTTTTTCATTCCACCAAACACCAAGGTCGAGCAAGACCTTGAGGTCATCATCTACATATGTTAGTTGACCTTCGTGAATAATTAAACCGGATAG
>CAUZVL010000028.1:0-8815 GCA_963583355.1 Candidatus Thalassarchaeaceae archaeon | reverse complement strand
TACCATTTGTAAGGCCTGCGAAATGAAGCAAAGCCTCGGCTCAAACCCTTCTTCGTAGCCTTTCCATGAATCCATCGGCCAGACCTAGCGCCTCTAGGGCTTCATCAGCCCTACCTGCCTTATGAGCCTCAATTGCTAAGCCAATGGATTCCTCGGTCGACCGCCTTTCTTCATCGGTTGGTTTTATCGAGGCAGTATCACATTGATTTCGTAATGACTTCCATTCGGATTGAATGAATTCAAGTAATTCTGAAACCTCGTCACTCGCTTTACCTTCCGAATCTAAATCTCTGGTCATTCTATCCAGAAGAGCAGCGGCATGGGTCCATTGTTTCTGGTCTGCATTCTCTTCTATCTCAGCCAGGCGAGCATCCCAATCACTAGCATCATCCCGTCCAGACCATCGAGTTATCAAGTGGACTCTCTGCCTTAACGCTCTGCGAACATCTTCCATCGCTTCTCTCATAGCTATGATCTCTCTAATCACGCCCTCCGCCAAACCTTTGGCTTGAGCGTGTTCACCAGAATCTAGGGCTTTTTGAGCCCGGTCCAGTCTTTCTTGGAGTGGAGGTTTTTCGATACCATCTGCCGATTTCAATTGTCTATTCGCTTCTTTTGTTGAAGATTCAGCAATTTCGGTCGCTTCGCCTGATGCGCTGATTTGCTCGGGTATCACCTTTGCATATTCGAATGCCTTTTTGGGCTGTTCTGCATTGAGTCTTTTCTTTGCTTCAGATAATAACTCGCTCAGGCTCACCTGAGGATGTGGTGATTTTGCGATCATAGTCGCGGCCTCCCGGATTGCATCTTCGGCCTTTTTCCACCATTCGACCACTTCAGTAGCACGTTTTTTAGCTTCTCTGTACAGAGATTCACCTTCGCGTAAACTACCTAAATTTACCTCGCGCTCAGCCATCTCAAATGCTTTTCTTGGCCGTTTGATAATAGGAGCGATCTCCTCTGCATTCTCGATGGTTTGCAAAGTATCGGATCGGATTGCTTCGACATCTCCTGCTAATGAGAGTGAACGCTCGATATCCTCTTCAGCATCATCGAGTAATCGCATCCCCCATTCCGGGTCTCGGTGTCCATCTTCTCTCGCAGTCATGACCAAACTTCCAGCTTGGTCGACAGCAGCTCCTGTAGATTTCAATTCTAGCATCCTCAATTCGATTCGATTCAATCTGGTGTCGAATTCCTTGCGGATTGCTCTTTGACCATCATGGCCAAACCAATCCTTTGAACATAAATAAATCCCTATAAGAACGAAAATGATTTGAATATACATAGTCTCAGATTTGACTAATGAGATAGCCAAAACACATCCTAAGAACCCCATGACCGCTCTAAAGCGCATAACTTCAATGCCTCCTTGGAGGAGATTTCTACTGGTTTTAAAGAGGAAGTATGCAACGATAACCAATAGGCTCGCGCCGATTTGTTGGTCGAGTGGAGAATATAATGCCGAACCTGCTAAAACCAGAATCGGCAAGTATGCAATAGTTGATGCTGCACCTATTTTCGACCTCGACTTTTCATCCATAACCGCTAGGTCTTGAACCAATACTCCCCATGCTAATACGATGAGAGAATAGCCCATACCGCTCAATAACGAGCCGCCATTCATCGCCGCATTAAAAGCAGGCCAAGCTAGCCAAGTTGCTGCTGAGAGGATGACTAAAGCGCTCATACCAGAAAGGTTTTCGATTCGCTTCAAGCCTTGGCTTGCCTCGGCCTCGACCGCCTTATCAAAGTCAATGAACCCGTCCATAGCGCAGCCACCTTCGCCTAAGGTTATCAGAATCGCGGCTGTTTGCGCTGAATTAACCAATTGATTACGAATGCCGAAACCACTCCGAGGAAAATCAATTCAAATCCTCCAATTCCCGCTCCTGCACTAAATTTTGACACGTGCTCGATGGTTACCGTCTCATTATTATCGTCGGGGTAGGTTAATTCGACCGTGAAAGTTTCAAACCAGCCCAATTCGACATTAAGAGGAATATCGGTCATTCCGATTTGTGAAAATGAGCTACCTGAAACTTCAGAGTCTATACATTTTTCTAAAGAGCATAAAGTGAAAGGAGTGCTTGTCGCACCATTATTCGTGATGGTGACCCAGAATTGATTCTTCCCCGGCTCTAGTTCTTCACCCGTGAAAACAACCTTGGTAATTTCGAGACTTCGAGACATTAACGGATTGACTCCTATCCCAACCAACGCTCCAGCACGGTTGCCTTCAGAGTCGATTCCAACAATATTGAATAGATGGTAGCCGACCTCTAACACTGGAACTTGCCATAATTGGGCTTGCTCCCACGAAAGGTCTGCTGCAAGTATTTCGTCACCGAGTGAGATTTCAAACTTCACATCTTCAATCGCACTATGGTCATCAAAACTTTCGGTTAGGTTAAGCCTGAGTTGGTCACCGATTCTAATTGTATTAACCGGTTGCCACGTACCGTTTACATCGATTTCCAAATTGTGAATTATCACTGGACCAGCAGCATCGGTTAATCGGATGGTCCAATTTCCCAAAACATAATGGCCAACATCGTCGCTGACATTTGCAGCTAACCAATATTCAACCAGTCCTCTTTCTTTATGGCGTTCACTAATGTTGTCATTAATTGTATTTACACTTGAATCCACATTGAAAGAAGTCTGCAAATAGTCACCGGTATACCACCAATCCAGGCTTTTATTGCTGGTCCAGAAAACTCTGAGATCTTGATCGACATCGTCACCAACAATCAGATCCCAGTAGAATTCTCCTGGGGGAATGTCTTGGATTTCATCACTCGCGTTTATCCACGGCGTCCCCTGGTCGAGAATATATGTTCCATTCCACCAGCCATAGGCTCCTCCTTCGTCCCAACAACTCAAGTTGACGCTTAGATTAGACCCTGCATCAAAGGAGGATAGATTTACGCTTGAGTTATCACTGAGGCCGCCGATATTCCATTCACAATCATGGGTCGATAAGGCAGCATCGGAAATGGTTGGATTAAATTCGTATTCCTCGTTCTGCCACTCGAGAGAATAGCCTTCAGGACCACTGATGACCGGTGGTTGGTTTAGCGCAACTGTGATCGTATACATGCCGCTAATAGAAACTTGATTTCTGAGAAGATTAAAGTCGGATGGAATCCCTGAAACCCATCCCTCTAAGGGAGAGGATAAGAATTGCCAATTCCCATTGGTCTTGAAATTGAGAGTTGTCATCTGGCGAATATCGTTATTGAATGGGACCTCTATTCTCATCAAATCTAAATGGGAGCGATTAAACTGGAGATTTCCAGATTCGAACCAACCCCACTCCCCGGTTGAAAAATCGATGTCAGCAGTAAAAATTACCTCTGAAAAATCAACATTATTTTGATCGATTTCACAACATAATGACTCCATGCCATCCGAATATGCCATCGACTCCAATAGATTCTCTAAACGACTTACGTCGCCTGATAAAAACCGGTTGGTTTGGCTTTCAATCCCCGCTTCGACGCCAGGTATGAATGGAAGACCTAAACCGGTATTGAATCTGTGTTGAGCACTCCAAGATGCATTCATACTTAGGTTTGGAACCAAATCATCCAAGAATTCAATCGTTGCTACGCCTGGGGTTTGAGTTGAGTTTAATTGTTGCCAAATCCAGTCGACAGTTGGTGGCCAAATCCCCTGACCTCTAACCAATCCATCGACGAATAGTCTTGCCGACCACCCAGCCCCATATTCACCAACTGTCAGGTTGCCATCTGACCATTCGACAATTTGGCCTGTTCCGGTATGAATTGCTTTTACAGTTACATTTGATCCATTATATTCGCTCAAATTATAGGTATTTGTTGAACCAGGTATTGTGATTAATGCCTGAGAGATTCGCACTTCGCTCCCCCCTTCGCCGGTGATAATAACTGGGATAGCTGGTGCATCGACCGAGCCATTCTCTACTTGGATTTGCCAGTCGCTACCGATTGCTTGGATAGTGTGGGCTCCCTCGACGGAAAATAAATCTTCGATTATTGGGTGTGCGGTCAGCACCACAAGACCTTGGGTTGAATTGACAGGCTCATGCCACATGACGACATAACCATCACAACTCGCATGTGGTTGGAACATCGTAGAAATCGGTGAACTTGACACAACTCCACTCCATGGTTCACTCACCCAGGTTTGACAATTAGGGATTGGGTTTCCAAGAGAATCTTCAACCTCAATAGTCCAAGAATCTGGTAAATCCGCTGAAATAGTCGGCACCAAAACCAGAATCGCCAGCACTATCGCCTTGCGCATGTCCCTGAGGGGACATTCATCCCTCATCAATAAAGCGGGTTGTCGCGCCCTAATGTTAAAATCCGTCCTTATCCCAAGGCAGTAGGAAGGGGAGCATTATGGCCGGACTAATCACCATGGATGACCTGACTAATGAGGAGATTATCTCCTTACTCGACGATGCAGAAAAACTCCTTCCAGTTGCTCGTGGTGAATTGTATTTGCCACTATTAAAAGGAAGGATATTGGGCAATTTATTTTTTGAGCCATCAACCCGAACCCGAATGTCATTTGAGACCGCAATGAAGCGTTTAGGCGGTGATGTAGTCAACCTTGGCGATGTGAAAACCTCCTCGATTGTAAAGGGTGAAACCCTCTTTGATACCATAAAAATGGTTGACGGTTATACCGATATTATTGCGATGAGACACCCCCATCAAGGCGCGGCTCAGTACGCATGTGATAGTGCAAAAGTTCCGATTATGAATGGCGGTGACGGCGCCGGGCACCACCCAACTCAGACAATGCTCGATCTTTTCACCATACGCCAGGCCCATGGTACTCTTGAGGGATTAAATGTAGTCCTAGCCGGAGATTTGCGTTATGGCAGAACCGTACACTCACTTTCCCACGCTCTTACCAGGTTTGGCTGTAAAGTCATATTCGCATCTCCGGAGAGTTTGAGTATGCCTGAGGAAATCATCGCTGATTTGCGAGCAGCAGGGGCAGAGGTAACAGAAACTGGAAATTTCCTCGGTCACATTTCGGATGCGGACGTCATTTATATGACTCGAATTCAGAAGGAGAGATTCCCTGATGACGATGAATACGCCAAAGTTGCCGACGCTTACAAATTGCATGCTCGAGATTTGGATGATGCCAAAGCAGAGATGATCATTATGCATCCTCTTCCCCGGGTTGAGGAAATTCATCCCTCGGTCGATACAACCCGGCATGCCAGATATTTTGAGCAAGCCTTCAACGGTATTGTTGCGAGAATGTCGTTGATGTGCTGGTTGTTAGAGGTTAATGTTCCCGCCGATGTATTAGCCGAAGGGGAGGTGATTTGATGCCTGGTCAAGAAGCGAGTATGCGTCGTGTTACCGCGATTAGGAATGGGACTGTAATCGACCATGTTCCAGCGGGGAAGGCTCTTTCGGTGCTGAAAATGCTTGGAATTAATGGCCAAATGAGTAATCCGGTTTCCCTAGTCATGAATGTGCCAAGTCATAAAATGGGTGGTAAGGATATCATCAAAGTTGAGGATAGAGAATTGACTCAAACCGAGCTCGACCGGCTTGCTTTGGTTGCGCCCGATGCATCGGTTGCGATTATCCGGGCCTATTCGGTTGCCGAAAAGATGGAGATAAATCTCACCGATGAGGTAGTCAATGTTGCGCGATGTACTTTCTCAAATTGTATTACGACTAATATGAGGGAACCACTGCCTCATCGTTTGGTTGTAGTAAAGAGAGACCCGCTAGAATTAAGGTGCCGATATTGTGGCAAGACTCAAGACGTTGAAGATCTAATTGATAATATATTGTAGGGTTCTTAACTTGATTTACAAACTATCTTTTACTTCAGAGTAAATATGCTTTCTCGCAAGATTCAATATCTATCCACCCAGGGAAACCTAAATCGATGGGCATTCCACCGGCTGAGATGACAATTCCGGTCGTAATTAACTGATTTAACAGCGGCGGATTCACCCAGTCCAATCTCTTCCAAGACTTCTTCCCCGATACAATCTCTTTCATTCCATCCCTTACAACCCACGAATTAGCATTCCACGCATGTTGCCTCATTTGTGAGGTCTCTATCTGTGGTGGAGGGACCACGTTATGAGACTCGACCCAATTCTTATCCCACTGGCCAACCATCGTATCTGCCCAAATCAATCCCGTACTCTCTTCAGCCGGCATATCCATTTTGTTCATCTTGTTTAATTGAATCGCCAGTCTACGCAAATGAGGATGACGTGGGTACTTTTCCATCGCAGCCTTGACTAGTTCAACCGCTTCATCCATCTTCTTGCAATCGAGTAAAAGGAGTGCCATTGCGGTTTGTCCATGCGGCCATGAATCGATTTCCACATCGCTTTTTTCGATCCAATCCTTAAATTTATCAAGTGCTAACTGTCCTTTTCCAGCAGATCTCATTCGAGCCAAATCACCCAATACCAGCAACCTACCGGTAGAATTATCGAGCCATTTCATTCTTGGAACCGGTTCATTTTCCTTATACCTTTTAATTAGATCAATATTTCTCCGTGTTAACGGATCGACCATTAAAATCGCTTCGAATTGAGGAGGTAATTTGTTGGAAGGATCAAAAATGCTTGCCGCCCAACAAAGCCTAGCGGCCTCAAGGTCTTCTGCAGCCAACAATTTCAATCGAGGTAATGCTTCAGGAATATCTCGTTGTGCTAAAGAAGCCGCCGCGAGAATTAACCTTGCGATCTCGGATTTCCGACCAGCACTTAGGGCAAGGAATGACAATGCTACCTGTTCGGCTTGGTCCCATCGGCCCAAACCGGAAAGAAGTTCCATACTGGCTTCGGTTCGCTTTATCAGCGACAATCCTTCGATACTTTCCTCTCCATGGTCTTCATGTAGTTTTTCCATCCTCTCTAGGGCCTTTGACCATTGGTCATCGGCAACCAATGCGGTAAAATTACGCTTTTGTTGATAGATCAAATTCTCGATCCCTTCCAATTTAATCCGATTCTCATCAGCGGTTGCATCGAACTGGATATCCGATAACTTCTGCCCAGTTCTCCTCGATATAACCCAAACTGCCAAGAATACAATTTGCCCGCCAGATGCTAACATCCAAGTCATTTCCTCAAGTGCATCTTTACGAACAAATTCGCATACGGTATCTTGCCATGTACCGCATTGCTCAGGTCTCGGCAAAAACTGGCTATCCCAGAAGGTCAACATCGCAAGTGCGAGCAAAAGCATGGATTGGCCGGCAAAACCGGTAAAACAAAAATTCAACACTTTGGCTTGCTGGCTTTTTTCTGACCTGAGCAGCCTCGAGTCAGCGATGCGAATACCACCCCACCCTGAGACATCTGCGACGTCGAGGAATAGAATTCTTGCAACTTCATAAACAAATAGAAACCCGACCAGAGCGACGTTGAGTAATAGGAATAGCAGTAAAATCGAAACCAATGGAACTCGGATTCCGGCCTCGCCGATATATGAAAATAATTCAATTATGTAAAATCCAAGAACCCCTCCTTCTTCCATAATCGTATTTTGATAGGTATATTCGGGCAGGTTTAGAACCTGTTCTGAATGTTGGAAATCAATCCCTATCGCTAATAGCACTAAAGAAATGAGAGTATTGAGGGCGATGAATGGCATGATTGCTGTGTTAAAATAGACCAGATTGGAAACGAATTGTTTGCGCGCTCCCGGTTTGGAAGGGTAAAACGCCGATGGCTCACCTTTGGAAAGCGCATGGGAACTTTCCTTGAGTGCGGTCCAAGATGATCCTAAAATCCGGCCGTATGCGATGAAGCTAGGGGCGAATGCCAGCATTCCAGTGATCGCAATTCTTCGGTCCCATGAGATTCCGGAAAAAGAGAGAATGAACCAGATTAACGCTACTGCACTAAACCATAGAATCGTGATTACGATACTTGTCCCTAATCTGAACGAACTACTGCTTTGGAGTGAGGTTCTACTGGAGGCTGTTGGTTGCATCATCTGTACAGAAAGGCTCACTCCAGCAGATATTAAGGCGGGGAATACTATCAGTAACAGAGCGACTCCTAAGGAGATTTTGTGGTATCCTGCCGCCAACCCTAATTCGATGAAGAGCCATTCGATTCCGAGTAGTACAGCACCGATGAATGCCATCATGTAGATGACAATGCCATCCCTCATCCCCTTTCTTTTCAACAATTCTCGCGCTTCGGTTTTATTAGCGGTTACGGTGTGAACCTCGTAACGCTTTGGACCGGTTGGAAATGCAACTTGGAGGCCGGACAGAGAGCGCGGAATGAAAATTTGATAGAACATATAAGCGGCAACGCCCGAAAGTGCCATCGCAATTAACGGGACGATTCCAAAATCGTCTATCAGCGCAAATTCCATTGATTATTCGCTCCTATACTTGTGGTTGAACCAATGACGGAACCGGGCATTTGTCATCGATTTCAGCGACCAAATCGATGATGAAAGTCGCGAGCGAAATTCCGGCACATTGATCGCCATTCCTAGCTCGGATTGAGACCGTATTGCTTTCAGCTTCATCATCACCGATGATCAACATATATGCAGGTTGGAATTTGCGATGGGTTCTGATCTTCTTGCCAATAGTATCGTCGCCATCATCGATTTCGGTTCTTATCCCTGCCTCCTTCAACATCGATAAGACCTTGTTTCCATAGTCGACTTGTTTTTCTGAAATTGTGAGAATGTGTACCTGTGTAGGTACAAGCCAAGTGGGGAATTTACCGGCAAAGTGCTCGATCAAAACTCCACAAAACCGTTCCATAGAACCGAATGGGGCTCGGTGAATCATTACC
>CAUZVL010000027.1:0-8884 GCA_963583355.1 Candidatus Thalassarchaeaceae archaeon | reverse complement strand
GAACTTGTTCCTATCGTAAATGAATTATCATTACCCATATTGGAATTTCTTGTGGAAGTGGATGAATCGATGAAAGTATCTTCAATCGAATCTTCAAATAAACCGAGGTCGTCGAAATCGAAAGAAAAGGTTGCGGTATTATCGCCATTATCGGTTATTGTGTGACCAGGTAAATGGAAATATCCAGATTGCCAATCGCCGATTACATCTCCCGAATCAACCGCCCTCATCCGATAATACATGCTTGAACCATTTGCTAAATCATCACCGTTTGGGATGACCATCGACCCGGTTGTTGTCATCATTGTGAACAACGATGCATTGTCTTGAGAAGTGTAAAACCAAGTATCGTCATCAAGGCTTTTGAATTGTTCGTTTAAGGATAATTGTACTTGAACATCTCTACCACTAAGGTTTTCCCAAGTGATTTCCGGATTGGTTGCTGCCGCGATAATGAAACTTGTATTTGCCATCAAAGCTTTTCCATCCTCGATGAAATCAGGGGATAAATCTCCTCCAGAAGTCATTGTAGAATTCGCAGTATAATCAATCAAGATTCTTGGTTTTGAACTCAAAGATGTTGAATTCGACATGTGACAATCATAACCGGTACCCTCACCTGCAAGCAAAAATGAAAAGTCGGTTGAACTGCTCGATTGATAATACTGATATATTGCGGTGATATTAATCGCAAATGTATTGTTTCCATAACCATTTACTGGTGGTTCCCAAGCATTCCTATCGTTAGAACTATCTGCACCGGGTAAGCCCCAATTTACGCCGGTATCGGATTGGCCCCAAGTGACATTGTACAAATCCCAATTATTATTTGCCATCCTTGCTGCATAGATGGCGATTCCGCCAGAGATTACTGGGTCTTTACCACAGGTCAATTCCAAAACCGCTGAGTGAATTGTGTCTGTCGTATTGAATGAATTAGGAACTCTGATTAAAATCCGCCCTTCGCCCATTTGACTCGGCCCCAGATTGAATGTTTCTGCCGATTCATAATTGGTCATTGCGTCCGAAGAGTTGATCCCAGTACTCGAAGTGACGTTATAGGTCATCGTAGAATATGCGACTTGGTGGCCCGGTTCTAACTCTTGACGCCATTGTGGAAGTGCACTTGGCAACATCAAATCTGCGAAGAGGAACATCATGACCATCACCAAGGATGAGAGGAATCTGCGGCGGTTGCTAGATGTGGTCGACATGGGGGCTCACAACCCCACGCGCCGTGGTGGTATAGTTTCCTTTCGGCTGGCCACCCTACGGGTGGCCGAGAGTATTTGCTAAGTATCGCAACAAAGGGAAGGTTCAAAGTCGTCCTTCTATGACCGCTGATAGTCATGAGCGAATTATGGGTCGAGCGCCATCGCCCACGAAGTGTGGGAGAGATAAAGGGTCAGAAGAACGTAGTTCAAAGATTGACTTCCTATGCTGCGATGAAGGATTTTCCTCACCTATTATTTGCTGGACCTCCTGGCACCGGAAAAACTACTGCGGCTATGGCTTTGACCAGAGATATTTATGGTGATGATTTCCGCAATAATTTACTCGAAATGAATGCGAGCGATGAGCGCAAACTCGAGTCGATTCGCTCTAAAGTCAAACAGTTCGCCAGAACCGCTCCTTATGGTAGCGCAAAATTCAAAATTATTTTCCTCGACGAGGCTGATGCGCTCACCCATGATGCTCAGGGCGCATTACGTCGAATTATGGAGCAATATTCTGAAACTTGCCGTTTCATTATGTCGTGCAATTATTCGTCTAAGATCATCGAGCCTATTCAAAGTAGATGTGCGGTTTTCAGATTCCGACCCCTCGCCGATGCCGAGGTCGAGGACCAAGTCAAAGCGGTTGCAAAATCCGAAGGTGTCAATTTGGATGAAGAAGCGGCCCAAGCCTTGGTGAAAATCGCCCAAGGAGACCTAAGAAAAGCGATAACTGCATTACAGGTTGCAGCGGCATTGGAGAATGACATCACTCGGACATTGATCTATGAGACAAGTGCGACAGCTCCACCTGAAACCCTCCATAGCTATCTGATGGCCTGTCGCCAAGATGGATTCCATGCTGCAAGGCGTCGCTTAAGGGAAATTCTCGACCGATACGGCTTGGCTGGAACTGATTTTGTCAACCAATTACACCGGGAATTATACGGGGTTGACTTCATGTCTGAACTACAAAAACTCGACCTGACCGAATTGATGGCAGAAATCGATTTTCGCCTTGTCGAAGGCGGCGGGGAATCTGTTCAATTAGATGCGTTGACCGCCCGGATTTGCCGGATGCTCGTCTGAGCGAAGAAAAAATAATTATTCTTCGACCGGATCTTTGATGATGACTTTCATAGTTAGGGTACGGGTATTGGTCCAAGGGTCACCCTCTTCGGAAATCTCAACTTTTAATTGGTATTCTCCAGCTTCTAAACCCACTGGAATTTCAAGTGCAACCGGTACATCGAGATCTTTGTGCGCCCTGACCTTATCTAGTGAATTAGCATCGAGTGCCTCGATTGCAGTCCAATTATTTTCAACCACTTCACCATCAAAAGAATAAGAATAAGTCGCTTTGGAAGCATCGATATTATCGGCGAAAGCAAATACTATGAATGCACCGGAATCATAGCCGGTTTCCAAGGTTATAGCGCCCTTTTTTGAAGCGGTATAATTCCAATCACCTTCCTCTCCGTCGAGCATTCCCCAACCATCATCGATTTGAGGAGCAACGATGTCAGCAAAGGGTGCGTTGGTCAGCAAGAAAGTGATTGCTAACCAGGTAAATATGTGAAGGAAAGAGGCTTTGAACCAAGTTCCTTTTGTATAGTGCTCAACAAAGTGCGCCGGCATTATTGCTCGGTGAAGCGATGGCAAAAGGAACATTCCCATCACCGGTAAAAACCACAACATGTCTGGATTATCTTGTGACCCCGGCATTGCTACATACCTCATCACCAGAGAAATGATGAGTGCAATCCCCATCACCAACCACATTGAAGCGGTATCTGCTTTTTCTTTTGCGACGTGTTTTGAAGGCTCGAAAGGTTCGATTCCAAGATCTGCTCCGGTACGGATTTTCTTGGGTTCTTTATCACCAGCACCTCTACTACGACGCTCGGTTGCGGCCGCAGCCATGGCAGTATTGATGTCGACCATCAACCATTGCGCACAACAAGCAAGCCATGAAGGTGGCGGTCGGCCCGAATACTCCTGCCGCATCCTTCAAAGAGGGGTGGTCAGTGGGCGAGTTACTTGCCGGGGTGGCGTAGTTGGTGGCGCGTCGGACTCATAGGGCAGCTCTCCGGAGCTAATGAGGCGTGCAAGCCCCTTCAAATGTCTGAGACATCCGAAGGTCGCGGGTTCAAGCCCCGCTCCCGGCACCTTGATTTGTTGAGAGATATGCCCGGTGCCGTGAGCAGTCCCTCGGTTTCCCTCGCTTTGCTCAGTCCAACCTACGGGCCCCGCTCCCGGCATCTCTTATTGCTACGAATTTTACTCGATTCCGTGATCTTGGCATCGAACTTCACTCGCTTCGCTCGCTCCAGTTCTCAACCCCCGCTCCCGGCACTCTAAATATTGAGTTTAGTACTCGTGCCGAGAGCTATCGCGTGAACGGTCGTTCTAAATCCAAATGTACAGTTCACGCTTGGTATCTTATTATAGACTAGAAGCCCAAACGTAAAGTATACCTGCACCGACGACCAATACGATGACTAAAACTGTTAGAACTATGGTGATTAAAGAAATAATTTTTGCGATTTTTGCACTACCCGCATCTGGATGACCGGGAAATTGGTTGGTGATATTCAAGGCGTTTCCTGCGATGATAAATGCCGGGATTGCGAAACAGATTCCAAAACCATAGATGAATGAACTTATCAATCCGATTATTGAAAACACCAGAGCTAAAGTCGCACTGGTCGGAGGATAACCACCTCCAACCATCATCGGTTGGCCCATCACTGGTTGGCCCATCACTGGTTGGCCCATCGGTTGGGCTACACCTTGCATCATCGGCTGGGCCATTTGTGGCTGAACGTTTTGTGCCGGGATATTGATTTGTTGCGGTGCTGGTTGCCCATACGGGTCTACAGGTTGCATGGTTCGTCCAATGAATGTCAACTATACCAAGATATGGCTGCCATTGATTGCCAAAGTTGATGACCTAAACATCAATCGATTGGTCATGGTCGAGATGCCAACTCTTGGTTGCCGGGTGAAAATCGAAGTCGATGGACCGGCTGGTTTGACCAATCATGAAGGAGTGGTTTTACCTGGGGCATCCGCAGACCATCTTACTTTGAAATTGGTAAATGGTTACAATATCAGTTATCCGCTATCGATGGTTCAAACCCTCGAAGAGAAATCCTCACCGTCCACTAATGTTGTCAATTCCAGAGCGATTGAACAAACTGGCGATTTGCCCAAAATTACGATTATTCACACCGGAGGAACCATTGCATCAAAGGTCGATTATGCAACTGGAGCGGTCGTCGCTCGGTTTGAGCCGGAAGAAATATTAGCGTCTCTTCCTGAACTGATGGATATCGCTCATATCGATTCTGTTAAACTTGGAAATATGTGGTCTGATGATCTCAGACCACAGCATTGGAATGCGATGGCAACCGCTTGCCAAGAAGCTTTTGATTCGGGCAGCGTAGGAGTTGTCATCACCCATGGAACCGACACATTACATGTTTCAGCTGCTGCACTTTCATTCGCCTTTTCTGGCCTAGGTGGGAAGCCGGCTGGAAGAATTGTATTCACCGGCTCTCAGAGATCATCTGACCGGGCATCTTCAGATGCATCTGAAAATCTGATGGCCGCAGTTCATTGGGCCGCACATGGACCGGATGTGAGCGGAAATTGTGATTCTACGGTCACGGTCATGCATGCGGGTTCTGATGACGGTTTGTGCGCAGTCAATTCTGGAGTCGGAGTTAGAAAGATGCATTCGACCCGAAGAGATGCATTCCATCCAATTAATGCAAGCACATTGGGATATGTGGACCTGAAAACTGAAATCGGTCATAGGCACAATATTGTTGGCTCCAATAAAGAAGCCTCTTCTCCGCAATTATTTGACACCTCTATCAAGATCGCCCAATTCATCGCTGGCCCTCACCTCCACTCGGACTTGATAACCGCCGCACAAAATGCGGGCTATGCTGCGATAATTATTCACGGTACTGGGCTTGGACATCTGCCAATAGAAAACCCAATGGGTGATGCCCCCGAAAATGACTTTCTGAAGGAGACAATTGGAAATTGCTCGATTCCAATAATTATTGCAAACCAATGTATCAATGGTCCGGTCGATTTAAATGTATATTCTAAGGGGAGATTACAACAAGAACTCGGCATTCTTGGACATGGCTCAACATCAACACCTGAGGCGCTTTTGGCCAAGGTACATTGGGCATTATCCAATGGTGAAAACCTACCAGAAAAACTGGCCGAAAATCTCTGTGGCGAAAATGATCCGTCCTTGATGGCTTAACCGTATTAATCAAGAACTTGAACCGGGTGGGCCAATATATGGGAAGGGAATCGAGTGAAGCGCTCGAGAACTTACGCTACAAGCGTAACCAAGCCCAAATGGGCGGTGGGCTCAAGCGCCAAGAAGCGATTCGTATCAGCGGTCGCGGCACCGCACGTGAACGAATTAATTTATTACTCGATGAGGATTCATTCATTGAAATTGACTCTTTTTTAACCCATAGAGCCACTGATAATGGGATGTTCATGCACCAAACCCTTGGTGATGGCGTCGTTTGCGGCCATGGCAAAATCGATGGGCGGCGAATCTATTGTTTTGCTCAAGATTTTTCGGTTCACGGGGGTAGTATGGGCGAGATGCACGCTCGGAAAATCGCTAAAGTGGTCGAAATGGCAGAACGGGCTCGTGTTCCTTTGGTCGGAATTTGGGACGGCGGTGGCCAGAGGGCTCACGACGGCATTTCCTCACTCGGAGGAACCGGTGAATTACTCGATAAATTGGTCCAATGCAGTGGCAGAATCCCAATGATCTCATTGGTTTTAGGCCCGGTAGTCGGTGTTTCAGCATTGGGTGCAAGTCTTGCTGATTTCACCATCTTAGGAAATGAACACGGCCAGTTATTTTTATCCTCACCACTGGAAACTCCAGAATGTATCAGCGGCGAAGTAGACGCTGCTGGCCTAGGTGGCGCTAATCTCCATGCTAGCCGTTCTGGAATCGCCTGTTTGATCGCTGCTGACGAAGAAGAAGCCTGTGCACTAGCCATAGATATTCTTGGATTCTTACCCGATTACAATATGGCTAGCCCGCCGCATGAAGAGAGTGCTGACGACCCTTGTCGCTTGAATCCAGACCTAGAAGCAATGGTTCCAGATAACCCAAATCGACCTTACGATATGATCAAGGTGGTCGAAGAGATCGTCGACGAGGGAATATTCATGGAATTATTCAACTCTTATGCTGAAAATATTATCATTGGATTCGCAAGACTCGATGGACGACCGGTTGGAATCGTCGCCAACCAACCTAAGGTATTGGCCGGTTGTCTAGATATCGATGCTGCAGTAAAAGCAGCACGGTTCATTCGAACTTGTGATGCTTTCAATATACCACTAGTCACCTTTGAGGATGTCCCCGGATTCTTACCAGGTGTTGTCCAAGAATGGGGAGGCATCATTCGTCATGGGGCGAAATTGCTTTTCGCTTATGCAGAAGCAACCGTTCCAAAGTTGACTTTGGTCACTCGAAAAGCTTACGGTGGCGCATATTTAGCAATGTCTTGCAAACATCTTCAATCCGATTATAACGTCGCTTGGCCAACTGCAGAATTGGCCGTGATGGGGGCTGAAGGCGCGGTAAATGTCATCCACCGACGTGAGATTTCTGCGGTACCAGACGACCAAAAAGAGGATACTAGACTTCGATTGGTCGATGAATATAAATCCAAATTTGGAGACCCATACATAGCGGCGAGAAACGGTTGGCTCGATGATGTTATCGAGCCGAGTGAGTCCAGAATGAGATTGATTAGAGCTTTGAGAATTCTTAGTTCTAAAAGAGAGTGGAGTCCGCCTAAAAAGCATGGTAATATTCCGCTTTAATTTTATTTAGGCACTCGAAATTGGGTTGACATGTGTTGGTATACAACTTAAAACTTGTAGTTGCCAAAAGACTCCTCAAACTATATTCCGCTTTGTTTTGGAGCAAACATGAGTACCATTAAACGCAGACTTGTCCTCCATATCGCAACCAGTTCTGATGGTTTCATAGCAACCAAAGATGACGGTTTAGATTGGCTGCCACAACTAGATGGTTCTGAAGACTATGGAATGCGTGACTTCATGCAGACAATAGAATGCGTAGTCATTGGAAGAAGAACTTGGGATGTAATCAGTCAATTTGATGAGGAACAGTTTCCCGGATTTGAACAGCATATTCTTTCTCGCTCAACTCATCAGGGAATTATGTTTATCGAACAATTAAAGAACGAACCAGGCAAGGATATTTGGCTTTTAGGTGGTGGAATTCTTAATGGTGAATGTCTTCAGGCAGATCTAATTGATGAAATTGTAATCACACAATTTCCGATTCAACTGAACGAAGGATTACCTGTTTTTGGAAATCAAGGAGTCGAGTTGCCAGATTCATGGGGTATTGAAACCCAAACTGAATTCGCAAACGATGTCACCCAAACCAAGTGGATACCTATTGTATGAACCGACTAGGGATGTCGGTTGAGGTTCGTGTATATGTTCAAAAGTAATCCAATAATGTTATTCGATGAGGTTAATTGGCTTGGCTATGGATGAAGAGGATAACCGTGACACCGGTATGGTAAACCTAATTTGGCTATGGTTTGGTTTTGAAGGGTGGAAACAACTTTCATTGGGAAAAAGAATCGGTGCACAGATTCTTTACAGAATATTTTTCGTTGCCGGATTTGCTGTTTGTATCATCGTTTACACTATGATATTTGGTGAAGACCCGCCATTGGCTCCACTCTTTGGGATGCTGTTGGGATGGTTTCTCTTTTTCCAAGCGATGTTAAACTTCATCTTTGTAATAGGATCACGTTAGAGTGACGACCGCGAGAATCAAATCAGCGGAAGTTAAGATATAGGAAATAGATTAGTGAAATTAAGCCGATTAAGAAATATAAGGCCATCGAGAAGATGAATCCCCTGGGCCCTTCCTCTTTTGTCAGCCATCCTCTTCCGCGGAAATGTGTGCCTCCCTTGAGCATGCAATAAGCCCCATAAGCCAGACAAATCGATCCCACTACTAAATTACTAACTGCTTCCATAGCAATTGCAACACCTTTAGAATTATATTCGTTACTATTGTGCAGGTCGACCTAGGTGCTGAACATACAAAAGGCCCACTGAAATCTCTTTGAAAATCGAAACCCGTTCCAATGGGTATTCGGATAGGCTCTTGTGAACCATCTCAACTGAATTATTCACTGCTTGAGTTCTTTTTGTTTCGCTTTCGATTCCACTTCTTGATCCGTGGAAGTTGCCATTTGATTATTCCCGTCCAGAAAACAATCGCTACCACAGCTTGTCCAACAAACATCGTTACCCAAGGATCATTATCCCAGGCGTCAGTGTTTCCAGTGAAAGTAATTCGAGCGAAATAAACAGAAATCATCATCCCAAAGGTCAGATGAATCCAACGAAGAATTGTATTCCAATTTCTTGCCAAATTCATTCCTCTTTTGAGCTCTCTTGGTGTTCTTTCAATTTCGCTTCATATTCTTCTTTGGAAAGACCATGCCATCCTATACACATTCCAGTTGGTGATCTTCCGCATCCGCATTTACTCATAATATCATTTCTCCTTGTTCCTGGGAGGTACCCTTCCTATTAAGAAGAAAAGGTTC